>JAAYKJ010000019.1 GCA_012522505.1 Clostridiaceae bacterium | reverse complement strand
GACCCGTAAGCCCTGACCTTGATAAATTCATTAGTGGGAATTACATGAAACTGTATTCATAAAGGACAAATTAATAGATGATTTTGATTGCCAGAAAAAATTTGCCGTCAATTGCTTGACAGAAACGTCGGAAATCATGTTCCTTGAAAGGCAATTTTATATCTGCTATAATATCCTTACAGGTCTGCTTTTGGAATTATATGGATATCATGAGAGCAGAAAATATTGCAAGGAGAATGAATATGTCAGAAGTTCGTACTCGTTATGCTCCCAGCCCTACAGGCTATATTCACATCGGTAATCTCCGATCTGCGCTGTATGAATACCTTATAGCACGGGTAAACGGCGGTAAATTTGTTTTGCGTATTGAAGATACTGATCAGGAACGTTTGGTTGAAGGAGCCGTCGATGTTATATACCGTACCCTGAACCTATGTGGGATGCAACATGATGAAGGCCCTGACATTGGCGGACCGTATGCGCCTTATGTTCAGAGTGAGCGAAAAAATACGTATCTGCCCTATGCGAAGGAGCTAGTCAGAACAGGTCATGCCTATTACTGTTTTTGTTCAAAAGAGCGCCTGGACGCACTACGTGGCGAATGTGAATCGGAGGGTAAGACTTATCGGTATGACCGCCATTGCCTCGGCTTGCCACAGGAAGAAATTGAGGCGAACCTGCAGGCAGGGAAACCGTATGTCATCCGGCAGAAAATGCCAAACGAAGGTACAACCACCTTCCATGATGTAGTATATGGCGCTATTTCCGTAGATAACAGTGATTTGGAGGATCAGATCCTGATCAAATCCGATGGTTATCCAACCTATAACTTTGCCAACGTCATTGATGATCACTTGATGGCGATTACTCATGTTGTCCGTGGCAGCGAGTATTTGTCCTCAGCACCGAAATACAATCTGCTTTATGATGCATTCGGCTGGGAAGTACCTGTCTATGTACACCTTCCCCTGATTGTGAAACCCGACGGCTCAAAGATCTCCAAACGCAAAGGAGATGCATCCTTTGAGGATTTACTGGAAGAAGGTTTTCTGGTAGAAGCCATCGTTAACTACCTGGCTCTATTAGGCTGGTCTCCGGAATCCAATCAGGAACTTTTTACCCTAGCCGAGCTGGAGAAAGTGTTTTCAGTAAACCGTATCAGTAAATCACCTTCAGTATTTGATATCGTAAAGCTACGCTGGTTTAATGCGGAGTATATCCGGGCAATGGCACCGGAAACCTTTCATGAGATCGCACTGCCTTGGATCAAAAAGGGTTTGGCAGTTGATTTGCCCACGCTACCGATTGCGCGTATGATTCAGCCGCGGACTGAGATTCTTTCCGAAATTCCAGGGAAGCTAGGTTTTTTGAACACATTGGAAGACTATAGCCTGGATATTTATGTTCACAAAAAAATGAAAACAAATCTTGAAAATTCGCTGGAAAACCTGAAAGCCGTGGTTCCGGTTCTGGAAGAGATTCAGCATTGGACAGAAGATAGTCTGCATGCTTCCATCCTGGAATTGGTGGGCAGAATGGGGATAAAAAACGGACAAATGTTATGGCCTGTGCGAACTGCAGTATCAGGCTTACCCGTTACTCCGGGCGGTGCTATTGAAATTGCACAGATCCTCGGAAAGGATGAAACACTTCGCCGTATCCGTATCGGCATCGAAAGACTTACGGCTGCAGTTAAAAGTTAAGACGGCAAAGCCGATGAGCCCTTTGAACATGACCATACAAGCGAATCACTGATAAAAGCCTGGATGAACAAAAACGTATCATCCAGGCTTTTCGTAGTCTATGAAGATAAGAGCGACATAGACATAACTGTGGTGACCCCAAGGGGATTCGAACCCCTGAAGCCGCCGTGAGAGGGCGGCGTCTTAACCGCTTGACCATGGGGCCGCGTGTATCAGACAAATTCTATTTTACAGTTCTTTCAATCATAAGTCAATACAGGAACTCTCAAAAAAACACCACAGTAACACCATAACGCTAGACACGGTATGCCATCATGCTTTCTCCAGCCTCACCAGGCTTCCCTCTCCCTGCGCAGACGGTGGTTTGACAATCAATCTTCTGGCCATTCTGTTGCGAAGCTCCGGTACATGGCTGATAATACCGATAACCCTCTCTTTCCGGCTTAAACGTTCCAGGGAATCAATCACCGTATCCAATAGACTGTTATCAAGGGTTCCAAACCCTTCATCCAAAAAGAAAAATTCCAGAGGGCTATTACCCTTCAATTGTATTTGATCCGACAACGCCAAAGAAAGAGAAAGAGCGGTTAGAAATGTCTCTCCGCCTGAGAGGGTTGTGACCATGCGGTAGACACCACCGTTTGCATTGTCCCGGATGATAAAACCCGCGTCTGTATCAAGCTCCAGAGCGTATTTATATTTTGTCATGACCCCGAGGATCTCCGAAGTTTTCACCGCAACATAGCGCAGACGTTCTTCGGCGATATAGTCAATGAAACTGTTGTCTTTGCTTCTTTCTGCCTTTAGCAGCTTTTGAATTTGCTGGTATAACGCGTATTGGCCCGACAATGCCGTATATTTTTTGTTCAGCGCAACCCATCGTTCATGCTTCGCCTTGATCTGATCATAACTGGTTTTTGCAAGCTCACTTCGGGTGACACATGCTTCCTTCCAGGCAGCAGCTTCCTGGTATCGACTATCCAGAGCATTCCATTCCTCCTCGGTGATCGTGCGGGATTTGAGCTTTTTTTGAATAATTTCCTTTTCGGCCTGGACATTCATTGCCTTCTGATCATATTCCCGGATTTCTTCTTGCACGGTTTTCTGCATTTCCTGTGTTATCAGGGCCAGCTTTACTTCCTCACGGTTTTGAAACCCCTTGGCAGCAAGAGCGGCTGAAAGCAGTTTTTCTTCTTGTTCCAGATTATCTGAATAAATATCCATCTGGTTCTCACGGGTGGACTTTTGGAAAAGAAGTTCATTGTACTGCTTTTCTGCTTGTAAAAGTGCCTGACGGTATTGCTCTGCCAACCTGTCGTATTCTGCAAGCTTCAATTCGGTCTGTCTTAATTCTTCTTCTATTCCCAGGGCACCTGAAAGCTCTTTTATTTTAGTTTCCTTTTCTGATTTTTGTGTATTCAGGCTGTCTGTTTCTGTCTGGTTCTTTGTTAACAAATCCTTTAAACCCTGAATGGCCAGTTGCATCTGTTCCAAGGCTGCTCTCTTCTTTTCTGATAGAATCTTGTTCTGATCCAATCTTTGCTGTAACTGACCGATTTTGATATCATTTTGAGTCAGCCTTTTTTGTTCGGTTGATGCGCTCTCTATCTGAAGGCTCTGTAGAAACTCAGCATATCCGCTTTGCTTCTCTTCTTGCTCCAGTTGCGCAGCTTTCAGGCTTTCTGTGTCCTGTGCCAATGTCTGTTGCTTGATCTCCAGCTCTGCCGACAACTTGTTCTCGGATAGCTTGCCCATATTCATTTCATCATGTAGCTTTTGAATATCCACCAGGTATTCATCACGTTTCTTAAGCCAGTGTTCAAGCGCCTTCAGCTTGTCCATATACAGGACATTCATTTTATCCAGTTCCTGCTGAAGCTGTTCAAGATCCATGCTTCGGTATGGTTCAGCTATTTTTTCTTTCTGTTGAAGAAGCTGACCAAGTTTCAGCTCTCTATCGGCAAGGACCTGGTCCCGTTGTAGCTTCAATGCATTCAGCTGTTCATTGGCAATAAGCAGTTTTCCTTCTGTATCCCGTAAAACCCTTTCCCTGCTTTCCAAAACTGTCTTCGCATGCTTAACCTTTTTCTCCAGTTCATCAATATCATAGGGTTCAGCCCCTGACGCAGGTGCAGGGTGATGTGTGGAGCCGCATACAGGGCACGCTTCCCCTTCCCGAAGATTTTGTGACAGTGTAAAGACCGTGTTTGCACTAAGCGCTTTTTCTGCGTTTTCAACTTCAAGCTTTTGCTGCTCGTATGCGATTCCGTGCTCTTCCCTAAGCTGCTGAAGGCTTATTATTTGCGTCTGCTGATTTTGCAGGGAAATTTCAAACTCCCCGAGTTTTTCTTCGGTCTTACACACTTCGCCATTTCTGATCTTCAGAACCTCCAGCCCATTTTCAAGAGCATGCATCTGCTCTCGAAACCTATCAATTGCGCTTCTGTCTTCGGGCATGGACGCTTCGTGCTTTTGCTTTTCTTCCACAAGGGCATCCAAATTCTTTTGCTGTATTGATAGCATGCTTTGGGAATGCTTCAGTTCTTCTTCCAGCTTCATAATTTCTGTTTGCAAATAAGTAATTTTCTGCTCCAGTTCTATGCTCATGGCACTGCTTGCCTGTGCTTCTCTTTCAAGGATTACACCGTGCTGTACCTGTTCGCGATATGCCGGCGAAACCTGAAGCATAGCGATCTCCTTCTGCAACTGGACCATTGAATTTTCCAGTTCGTCCAAAGCCACCTTCTCTGTGTTGTATTCGTTGTATTTTTGGGTCATTTCCTCGGTCAGCTTTATGGCGTTGTTCCCAAGTATGGTCAATTTTTTATCCAGTGCAAGAATTTCTTCCTGAACGGGCAGCGCATCGGTTAATCGGGTTTTTAGACTCACCAGTTTCGGCTGCTCTACCGACGCTTCGGCTTTCAGAGCATCATGCTTCTGACGGGTGCGCACTAAATCCTGTTCAACAGCTGGCAGCTGCAGCAATATCTCTTCCAGCTGTTTGCCAGCGTTGGTAAGCTTTAATTCAAGTTCAGCTGTCTTTCTGACCCTCTCGAGCAAGCTGTCGGCCTTTACGGCTTTTTCCATCTGCTCTCTTTTCCTATTGATTTCATCCGCTTTTGCAGCATGCTCCTGTTGCCTGCTTTTGATCAACTCTAAATCATGGACATATTGCCACACCTCTTTTGCCTCGTTATATCGGGTTTCCAGAATTTTAAGGTCTTTTTCTGCCTGGTTTCTTTCGGATGCAGCAGCTTTCATCTCATTTTGGAGAACTTCCAGGGCTTCATCAGTGGCATCGCCATATTCCATTAAATGACCGGACAGAATATCCAATTGGCTCTTCATTGCCACCATTTTCCGGGAAATCTTGTCCAGCAACTTCCTCCCATACTCCTCGAGGTAAAACACTCTTTCCAGCATTTCTCTTTTTCTGGCGTTGTCAAGGAGCAAAAACTCTTGGAAGCTGTTCTGTGGCAATACGACAGCCCTTGTAAAATCATCGTGGTTTAAGCCAAGCAATGCTTCAACCCTGTTTGTAACCTCCATTGTTCTTTCGCATATGGGAAGCTCACCTGCTGCAGTTATCTCTATCAGCCTTACTACTTTCGGCTCACTCGAATTTTCGGTTCCCTTTTTGCGCTGAAAGCTTCGTTCAACACGGTATGTTTTCCGTTCATTGCCCTGCTGCAGCTCGAAGGTGAAAGCCACTTTCGCGGAATCCATATTGGTGTTGATAATCCCCTGAGTTCCGCGCTCTGCGCGTTTCACCCGGCCATACAGGGCTAGTGTGATAGCGTCAAGAACCGTGGATTTACCGCTTCCGGTGGGCCCGAATATCCCAAAAAGCCCCGTTTCCCCTAAACTGCTGAAATCGATACGCTGGCGGCCTCTGAAACTCTGCAATCCTTCAATTTCAAGAAGTTTTGGTCTCATCTTTGTCACCTCCACCAGGTTCTATATCTTCCTCGTTGATAATTTCTATAAAAGCTTCCATCAAGTCGTCCGGAATTTCCACACCCATCCTGTATCGGTAAAAGTCTTTGAACAGTACATCGATTCTCCTGCCTTCCCTGCTTTCCGGACTGACGATTGCACCTGCATCCTGTTTTATCCTTGGTCGGATATTGATAATGCCCGGGTGCAATGTACGCAGTGTCTTTTGCTCCTCCAGCGTAAAAACCCGGTCGGTTACGATCTCAAGATCGATCCAGGCGTTTTCATCCCTGCCCTCTTCGCACCACTTGATGGCCTGTCCGATACCTTCATCAGCTATCCATCTTCTGAGGGGTTTGCCGCAATTCAAATAAAGAGGTTCAACAATGGCCTGTTCCCCCGGGACAACATCAATGATAAAAACCGCCTTGCTGTGCTCTGCTTCAGAGAAACTGTAAGCCAGCGGAGAACCAGAATAAAACACCGGGCAAGGCGCATGGCGAATTTCCTGCGGACGGTGCAGGTGCCCCAGCGCTACATATTGTGCGTTTGCAGGTATCACACTGGGATCTACAGTTAATGCGCCACCCACCTGAAGCGTCCTTTCTGAATCCGATTCTTTACCACCGCGCAGGAAAAGATGGCCTGTAACAAGATTTACCGTGTCATTCCTGAACTTGCTGCTCAGTTTGCCCAGGATGAGACCAATCTTTTCGGAATAAGCCTTTTGAAGACTTATTTCATCATAATCAACCGTCAAAACCTCTTCAAGCCTGGATTCGGAAGGATATGGCAGCGTTAATATAACCGTATGCTCATCGCATCCCGGAACACAAAGCTCTAACCAGCCCGGCCCCGAATCTGCTATTTTAATCGTTTCGGAAGTTATTTTCCAGTCACCTGCGTCACTGCTTGGGTAACCCAGTAGAATAATGCCATTCTTATAAGCCAGTGGGCTTGCAGCACAAAGCCGTTCCGGGTTGTCATGGTTTCCCGCAATGACCACTATTGGCCTTCTCCCTTTATCATTCAGCCTGTCTATCGCTTCGTAAAACAACTCCTCCGCTGCAGCAGAAGGGTTATAAGTGTCGAAAAGATCACCTGCAATGATAACCAAATCGATATGTTGCTTTTCTACCGCCCCGACAAGGAAATCGATGAACGCTCGCTGTTCATCCAGGCGATTGATCTGTTCAAGGCTTTTTCCCAGATGCCAGTCGGATGTGTGCAGAATTCGCATAGGTGCCTCCTTTTTATTGATGCGTTTAATAAGAAAAGTCAAGCTTAGGAATATTATATAACAGAACGTGTGTTTGCCACAACTGTTTTGCAGGGGTTTTTTATTGACATATATGTTAATGTTTGCTATACTTGTATTAGCTAACTTTTGAATATTAGCTAATTTGTGATGGTAGGTGATCACATGGAAATTACTTCAACCGAAGCCCAGAATAATTTTGGTCGGTATCTTAAGCTTGCCGCGTGGGAAGATATCATTGTTACGAAAAACGGGAAAAGGGTTGTTGTCATAAAAAGCTATAACAGGGAAGTTGGCAGTCATTCAGTATCTGAGCAGGCAAATGCTTACCAAAGAAAAATATCCTACCAGGAATTCATCAAACTGTCGGATACCAGTGATAACAGATACGAATATATTGATGGTGAAGTATACTTGATGTCTTCACCATCCTACGACCATCAAAGAATAATTGTGGAAGTTCTTAGTATCATGTATCAATGGTTTAGGGGAAAAAAATGCAGTCCATTAACATCGCCATTTGATGTAACCTTACACAGGCTCGGGGACCAGGATAATATCAATATTGTTCAGCCCGATATCCTCATCATCTGCGATACCAGCAAAATCAACAGCAAAGGCAGGTATACCGGTGTTCCGTCCCTCGTTGTTGAAGTGCTGTCCGAATCAGAAGTCAACAAAGATATGGTAAAGAAGCTGGATCTGTATTCCGAAAGCGGTATTTCCGAATACTGGATTGTAAACCCCACGAAACAGGAGGTATATTTATACCATTTTAAAGATTACAAGGTTTCCCAGTATCAGCTGTGTAAAGCAACCGATATTGCTGAATCTTTTCTGTTT
Source organism: Clostridiaceae bacterium (assembly GCA_012522505.1). Lineage (GTDB taxonomy): Bacteria > Bacillota > Clostridia > DSM-8532 > DSM-8532 > JAAYJG01. Next base: position 49,662 of record JAAYKJ010000019.1, on the reverse strand, counting down.
AAAGGGCTTGCGGTGCCTGTAGAGCATATTTTCCCACACCTGATATAGAAATGCTGTATCATCACATTTCCACCAGTTGCTCGACGGAAAACAGATACAGGTACCTTTCCTTTACCCGCTGGCGGGTAAGGTTTTCAAGGGCCCTGGTGTAATAATCAAGCTGGACCCTGTATTTCCCAATGATCTGTGCAATGCCTCCCTGCGGCACATAGTCTGTTTTATAGTCCAGCAAAACAAGCCCATCCGGTTCTTCAAAATAGCAGTCAATAATTCCCTGCAATAAAAGGGTCTCATCCTTGTATTCCTCTTCTATCATTTCAAGGAAGAGCTCATGGCAGAAAATCTCAAGATTAAACGGTACCTCTCTGTATATCCTTTTTGCAGCCATCATCCGCCGTCCCAGGTCAGTTTCCAGAAAACGGACTATTTTCCCAAGCCTAACAGTCTCTGCCTGCTGTTCGGTTAGCAGATCTTTTTTTACCATCGCATCGAGTTGTTGCTGCAGGTTTGAATTTCCGAAGTCCAGATGCTGCATAACAAAGTGTAACACCGTTCCTTTTTCTGCTGCACTCAAACCCTTTTCAACTTCCAGAAACATTGGCTTTTTCACCAATGGCGGTATCTGGACGGGAATCCGTGTAACATCGGCCAGTTCGGCTTCGAAGCGCCGCTTCAGTTCGGTTACGGTGATCTTGGCTGGCGTTGTGTTCGCTTTGGTATATGGGTAATCCCATCCCAAGCGTCTTTCAACCTCGGTGAAATATTCATACGGCTCAGAAGCGACCAGTTGACCGTCCAGCCAGTCCAAGAGTTCCTTCTCTTCATGGACCTCAGATATCTTTTCGGCGAGAACATCATTTTTGCTCCATATTCTCATTTGCCACCGTGATGGATCTATCATAGGCTTTCCTGAATATTCTGTTCCGATACCTGCACAGGACATCAGCACATTACGAGATTTTTCCCCTGCATCATTTGCATGGCGTATCAATGCAGGGCCTATCCAGTCCAGATAGCCGGAACCTTTCAGTATCGCATGGGCGGGTAGTTTGTCTTCGTGGACACACGCTGTTTGAAGCCATCGAGAGACCTTTTTTTCTATGCTGCGCACAGCACCTGTGATAATAAGCTTCTCCCTGGCTCGTGTCATTGCAACATACAGGATCCGCATCTCCTCTGACAGGGTTTCCACCCTGATTTTCTCCTGTATCGCCCTTTTTAAAACCGATGGCCTTGAAATGCGCAGACGGTAATCCACCACATCGGCACCGAAGCCCAGTTGATGATGCAGTAGAACGCTTCTGTTCATATCTGTTAGATTAAACCGCTTTCCGCATCCGGACAAAAACACCACCGGAAACTCCAGTCCTTTGCTCTTATGAATACTCATAATACGAACCACATTGTCGTTTTCTCCGAGGATCTTGGCACTGCCCATATCGCCCCGGCTGCTTTTCAACCTGTCGATAAAGTGGATGAAATTGAAAAGCCCCTTGTAACTGGTCTCTTCGAATTGCCTGGCCCTGTCGTACAGGATGCGGAGGTTTGCCTGCCTTTGTTCTCCGGCGGGCATAGCGCCTACCATACCATAGTACCCGGTATCCTGATACAGAAACCACAGCAGCTGATCGGTGGGCATGTGCAATGATAACTCCCTCCACCGGGAAAGCTTTTCCAGAAAGCCCGCAGCCTTTTCCGCGGCAGTCCGCATTGTCTCAGGGCCCTCGCTTACAGGATGCTTTTGCGCTAAAAGCTTCAGCGCATCATACAGCAAAACCTTGCGTTGGACAAGACGTACTTCTGCAAGCTCATTGGTTGAAAACGCACAAATTGGAGAGCGAAGCACCGATAAAAGCGGGATATCCTGCAGCGGATTGTCAATAATCTGCAGAAGGGATAAAACAACCTGTATTTCTATGGTTTTGAAAAAGCCTGTTCCCGTATCGGCAAAAGCGGGAATCCCCATTCCTGCCAACTCATCAAGGAACACCTCTGACCAGTTTTTTGTTGCACGCAGCAAAATAACGATATCCCTGAACGCTGCCTTGCGGTATTCCTTCTTTTTCTTGTCAAAAACATGGAAGTACCGGCCATCAGCATCTGGTGCCATCAGTTCAAGAATCCGAAGAGCAACCAGTCTGGCTTCGCTCTGGATATTGTCCAGGCTCTCTTCCTCTTCTCTTTTTGAATCGTCCCCACTGCCGTCATCAGGCTCTTCCTCTTCGTCAGAGAAGTATGTGCCTTCCGTTTGGAGCAGATGGAATTCCACAGGCCCGCCAACAATACTTTCTGGCTGGGAACACTCTGGGAATAAAGCACCGTGGTTCAGGGCTTCTGCGTCTGTGTAATCCATTTCTCCAGTTTTTTCAGACATGATCTGTTTGAAAATATAGTTTACACCATCCAGCACTTCGCCTCTGCTGCGGAAATTTTTAAACAGCAGAATTTTTCTGAAGAGGCTGCCCGAGTCCTGGGAGAATGTATTATATTTTTCAAGGAACAGCTCGGGTTTGGCTTGCCTGAACCTGTAAATGCTTTGTTTTACGTCACCAACCATGAAAACATTGGGACGGTGGGGTTTATGCCTTGAAATCATTTGGATAAGGATCTCCTGAACCAGATTGCTGTCCTGGTACTCATCCACCATGATCTCTTCAAACTGTTCCTGATACCGCTGTGCTGCCTGGGATGGAACGATACCCGTTTCGGTGTGTTCTGTCAATACTTCAAGGCACAGATGCTCCAGATCATTAAAATCCAGTATGGCTCGCTTTTTCTTTTTCTGCTGATACCGTTGGGAAAAATCCCGTACCAACCGGCCGAGGCAGCGCAAGACCGGGGAAAGCCTTTGCAAATCCCGGATGATCTCTTCTGAACGGGCATTCACAAGTTTTTTCCTCAGTTTTGTGTTGATCACAGTCTTTACCGTATCTCGAATTTCTTTGACAGACGCCTGTTTTTCTTTGTCGGCGTTTTTCCCAGCTGGGGGAAGCCTTTTGAATTCCATCGCATGAAGGGCTTCATATAGTACATCCCAACATCCGTCAACCTTACTGCTATCATCAGTAGGCCCGCACGAATCATGAGGTGTCTGCGTAATGATTTGGATCAGCTTCTCAATTTCCCCCCGCTCTTCTTCAAAAACCGGCGCATATCTCTCCAACCCCGTCGTAGAATTTAGCATTCCAAGGGCTTGATCAAGCATATGCTTCAGCCCCGAAAGCTCCAGCTGAATTGTATTTATCAACACCCTGCCCCAGGGTGTCTGTGAAAAATCCATACCAGGCAATACATCCAACGCATCAAGCTTCTCCTCCAGCCATTTATCCGGCCACGGGCTTGATTGAATAAAATCATACAAGTTCATGACCATGTCCTGAACAGGCTGATCATTTCGGTTCCCGCCATAGCATTCCAAAAGCTCGTTAAAGTCGGCCTTTTCCTGTTCGTATTGGTCCTCAAACAGTTCGGTCATGGCCTCCAGGCGCATCAGCGTGCTTTCTGTTTCATCGGCCACCCTGAAACCCGGATCCAGATCAATATGTTCAATATGTTTTTTGATTACATCCCTGCAAAAGGAATGGATGGTTGTGATACTGGCCTTTGCCAAAAGGCTCGACTGTCGCCGCAGGCTTTCAGATTCCGGTTGGCGATCAAGCTCTTTTGAAATTGCCTCACCGATCCGCTCCCGCATTTCGGTAGCGGCAGCATTTGTAAATGTTACAATGAGCATCCGGTCAATGTCCACCGGGGCTGTTTTATCAGTGAGCTTCCGGATGATTCTTTCTACAAGAACCGCTGTTTTCCCTGCCCCTGCCGCAGCGGCAACAAGAAGGCTACAATCTCTGCTGCAGATGGCTTGTAGCTGTTCATCCGTCCACTTGTGCTCCTGCTGCGCAATTTTTTCATTTTGAAGCTTTACTTCGCCCTCTATCATAGATCCTCCCCAATGGATTTCCCCATAATCTCCCATACCGCGTCGTTATCCTTTTCATATAAAATACGGTAAGCATTATCCCGCATTCCGGTGTCAAACTGACAGATCGGAAGATAGCTGCAATATTTGCAGGCTGTTCCCCCTTTGGCTTTCGTAGGATTGATCGTCACCGTTCCCTTGATAATCTCCTGGCTTAAATCCTTCAGCAGATGCCTGACATAGTTTCTCAGAAGCTTGAACTGTTCCCTCGTTGCGACAGAGGAATACTTCCCGATCACATCCCCCTTGTTAATCGCTGCAGGAAGGATCAGCGAAGAACCATCAATCTCATGGTCCATGCTCCGGATTAGCTTTACATCTGCAAGTAGCAGCCCCTTCATCTTAAGCTGCTTCATAATGGAACGTTCAATCTCTTCTTCGTCCATATCTCCATCGGTTCGAATAAGCGGGTCATCCACCCTGAAATACAACATTCCACCAGGCATCATCGGGCGGTCATTCTCTTGCCCTACCCCGGACCAGATCGCATCCATATAGGTGATCAATTGCAGTTGAAGGCCATAATACACATTGGACAGCTTGAAATCCTTACTGCCCGATTTATAATCAACAATGCGCAGGTACCTGCCGTCCGTGGTTTCCATGGCATCAATTCTGTCAATGCGGCCTAAAAGTTGCACCTTTTCCCCTGAATCCAGCTCGATGATGATGGGAGGATATTTTTCCCCTTCGCCAAATCCCACTTCATAATCTACCGGATCAAAACTGCTTCTTCGGATATGCTCGGCGATCAGCCAGATCGCCCGGGTCACAACTCTTTTCAAACGAACGGTCAGTGCAGTAAATCGTTTTGAAGAAGATATGCCTGAGCCTTTCATTTTTCTCAGGCTGTCGTCAATGATCTGTGAAACGGTTTCCTCGCACCATTCCCTGTCAAAGTTTCGCCAGGTGATGGGTTTGCTGCCGTCTTCGGACACAAGGCCTGGAAGCTTTTCAGATTCCTGCATCATCTTTGAAAATCGCTCTATTGCTGCATGCAGGAAGGTTCCCACATCGGGAGGCGCCATTTCAAATATTCTTCTTTCCTTTGCTCCAAGGCCATACTGAATAAAAAAGGAAAACGGGCAGGCGGTATATCGCTCCAGCCTGGACACACTGGAAACAACTGGTTCACCGTATAGCTTAGGTATCTTATCCCTCATCACCGGCTGTGCAAGATTGCGGTATTGAAGGGCTTCACGCATAATCCGGAAATGTTCCTTCCACTGTTCTTTCTGTGAAAACCAACGCGCAACATCCACCCACACCGGAAGAATCTCACGCCCATCCGCTTTTTGCCGCAAGGCTGATGTCAGAGAACGAAAAGTCATGTTTCTGGATGCGATCTGTTCAAGAACTTCGGCACCTGAAGCGGGTGGAAGAATATTACTGGTTTCGTTAATGTTCGGGAAAAGCTTGCGAAGCCTGGATATGATGATGGACGGCCTCATGCTTTTCCCTTCTTGGTCTGCAATTGGCCAGCTAATGCGCAGATAATCCGACGGTGTGGTCAACGCCCGGTAAACCAGGAAATTCTCGTCATAAGCTTTGGAGCGGCTGCTTTTTGCAAGTTCCATCCCGGCTTGATTCAGGCAGGTCCTGTCATCATCGGACAGAATGCCTTCATCTGCCCCACTGGCTGGAAAAATACCATCATTGGCCCCTAATATATATAAAGCTTTAACAGTGTGACTTCTTGAACGCTCTACGCTGCCCACCAGAACCTGGTCTAAGGATGCTGGAATCAGCCCGATTTTATATTCGCCGAAACCGATTGTCATCATGTTCGCAAACCGCTCCACACCGAAGGTTTCATCCGCCATTGCCTCAACCGTTTGATCCAACAGTTCCATCACAATGTTCCATACCTGAGAGTATTCGTTTGCAAGGATCAGGTCACCCGATTGCTTGAAATCTTCGATCAGCCTTTCCAGCTGTTCGGGGATATTCAGCTCACAAAGAAAATCAAAGAGAGCAGTGCAAAATTCAGATGCTGTCCTTCGGCCTTTTGTTCTTTCTCTGAATTCCTGCAGGGGCTTAATGATTGCAAGCCGTGTCTGGTGAATTTCCTTAAGAAGCCTGGTATACTCCTTTGATTTCCTGTCATCGGGCAGAAGCTCCGGAACCATGCTCCACGGTTCAGCAGCGGTCCATTTACTGCCTCGGATGCCACAGGCCAGCACATAGTTTTCAAGCTGATCGATGTTACTCTGTTCGATACCGGTTAAACCCGACTTGAGATACCGGAAGACCGATTCATAGGACCAGTTGTCTATGAAGATCGCCAGCATCGACAGTATCAGCCTCACCAGAGGATGATTTACGATATCCAGCTTTCTGTCCAGAAAACAGGGTATACCATAATCTGCAAAAACCACTTCAATCAATTTTTCATAAGACTGCAGATTTCTGGCAACAACTGTAATATCACGATATCGCAACCCTTCATCGCGGCAAAGCCTCAGGATATCTGCTGCCGCGGTTTCGATTTCTGAAAAAATGTTCACCGCCGAGAATAGGGCCATTTGCTTCGTTGGGTGGGAATAGACTTTGTATGGATGAGCATGAAGATTTTGTTCAAGGTGAAATAGTTCTCTGTTGTGTCGGAACCGGAAAAGGGGTTTTTGATTAAGACCGATCGGCAATTCGCAGGTAATATTATCCTGCTGTGCAAGCCAGACCAGTTTACGGTATGCTTTTTTTGCCATCGCGAACACATCCAGCTCAGAAGCTTCTCTATCGATAGTATCGGTCGTAAGCGTAATCGTGACGCGCTTTGCCTGCAAAAACAGCTCATGAAGGATCGCATATTCCTGCGGCGTAAAATCGGTGAAACCATCAACCCAGATTTCGGCACCACGGTATCGGGTTGAATATTTCAGCTTTTTTGCGGCAAGGGTCAGGTCGTCGTCAGGGTCTCTGTATCTCTGGTTGATTATCTCCTCAAAAGCAGCATATATGTTCCCCAGTTCGGGCAGTTTTTCCTTCAGGGGGTTGTCGTCCTGAAGCGATTCCAATACGGCATCAATTTTTTCCGGGGTGACATTATACCGTTTGAACTCGGTTAGCAGCGTAGACAGCGTCCCGACAAAACCGGGCTGCTCTGCTGATTTTGCAAAATACTTCAGGCTGCTCTTCATTTTGTCCATTATACGGTAGAGGATGATGTTCTTTCCGGCGGGATGAAGGTGCGGATATGTTATACCGCCTGTTTCACTAAACACCCGGAAAACCAGGCGCTGGAAACTTAACACCTCTGTTCCCAGGATCCCGCCGGTTTTCAACATGGCAATCAGATCCCGCTCGGCCTGAAAGGTATACTGTTCGGGAACCAAAAAAACAAGGGGACTGTAACCTCCCTCGTGAATCCTGGTTTTCAGTTCGTCCAGACAAAAAAAGGTTTTTCCACTACCAGCCCGGCCATATATAAAGCGTACGCTCATAATAGTCTCCTGTTCTGAGTGATTGATCTTGTCTACTATTTTACAGAAACGTTGTTTCTTCTGCAAACGATATACGAAAAATGAAAAGGGATGGTTCCTGTGGTGTAACCCACAATTACCATCCCCTGATTTTGTTCGTAGCTTATCTGAACCTGTTTCTCTTGAGGAAAATTGGAATGTCCAGACCGTCATCCTCTTCCTTTAACGGCTGCTTTGCAGCTGGCGTAACCGAATCACTTGACATCGCTGCATCATTCAGCTTTGTGGGTTTTTTCAAAACAGGATTCTTTTCAAAGCCCGTAGCGATAACGGTGATTAAAATCTCATCTTTCAGGTTTTCATCGATCACTGCACCAAATATAATATTCGCTTCCGGATCAGCTGAGTTTTGAATAAGCTCGGCAGCAATGTTGACCTCCTGCAAACCAAGGTCAGCTCCGCCTGTGATATTCATAAGCACACCCCTTGCCCCTTCAATTGAAGTTTCCAGCAGCGGGCTTGCAATAGCCTGTTTGGCGGCTTCTTCTGCTTTGTTGTCACCCGAACCCTTTCCAATACCCATATGGGCCAGACCGGTATCGAGCATAATGGTTTTAACATCAGCAAAATCCAGATTAATTAAGCCTGGAACGGCAATCAGATCAGAAATGCCCTGGACACCTTGGCGGAGAACATCATCCGCAATTCTGAATGCCTCGAGCATGGAAGTTTTTTTATCGGCAATATGCAGAAGTCTGTCATTGGGAATGGTAACCAGGGTATCGACAACACCTTTTAAATTATCTACACCACGTTCGGCTTGCTGCATTCTTTTTCTGCCCTCAAACATAAAGGGCTTTGTAACAACACCTACTGTAAGGATTCCAAGCTCTTTGGCAATCTGAGCAATAACGGGAGCTGCACCAGTGCCAGTTCCACCGCCCATACCAGCGGTTACAAAAACCATATCGGCATCCTTGATGGCCATTGCGATTTCGTCTCTGCTTTCATTGGCCGCGCGTTCACCAATATCCGGGTTTGCACCAGCTCCAAGCCCTTTGGTGAGCTTGTCCCCGATTTGAATTTTTGTATTGGCTTTTGATAAAAACAACGCTTGTTTATCGGTGTTCACAGAAATAAAATCGACCCCGCGCAAACCCGCCTCTATCATGCGGTTCACGGCATTATTCCCGCCGCCGCCTATACCAACGACCTTTATGCGGGCAAAGTTTTCCATATCGATATCAAATTCCAGCAAGCCCGTGTCCCCCTTTTCCATTTTTCTTATGTAATATCACCCTGCACCCGAATGAACTGCAATTGGATACAATAAGCTCTTAACACCAAGAGCAATTTCTTCTTGGGAATGCATCAAGACTTTGTAGCAAACCTTTAATATTATTATATATCAACGAGCCATAAAATCAAGCAATACGCTATGATTTTTCAACGTTTTTTTCGATCAGCTTCCTCCGGATACGACCGAAATTCAAAAATATTCGATTTCCAAAAGCAAATACCGCTGCAAGATGCAATTGAATGCCCAATCGGTCCCCAATATATGCCAACAATGCAGCCAACAGAGAGTTTCCGAAAAACCCCGACAGAAATACCTTAATGTCAAATTTGTTATTCATGGATGCAGCCATAGCACCAAACACTGAATCCAACGCGGCTAAAATTGCAACCGCGGCATAATTCGAATATTCTTTTGGAATATTATATGGGATTATGATGCCAATGAGCAAACCAAGTATCAGACCAAGCAGTGGAATCATACTATTTCCCTCCTGGAACAGCCGGCTTTTGGTTTTACTGAAGCAAAGGTCATTCTACAATAAACCGGGCATATTTTTTATCAAAGAAATCTATCATTCCCTTTTCTTCAGGCTTAATATAATTGTAATACAATTCTTTCAAATAGGAAAGCCTGTAAGTCAGATCATCATCCAATTCCAATTTGGCGGTTATCCTGCTATCAAGGGACAGAAACAATTCCTTATCCTGTAGAAAATCCACCCAATCCAACACTTCTCCAAGCTTATGATGAGGGCTTTGATCAACCTGCTCAAGACTTTGCAGCAATTGAACAAGCCAGTCGATTTTCTCGGGCTTTTGTGCCACTATTTTTTTCCCAACAGAGAACTTGTCCAGTTGAACGCCTCTGATTTCCGGGTAACGATCATCAATTGAAGAGGATACCTCCAACACATATCCTTCCTCGTCTACCAGCAGATAATTGGCCATATACCTTACCCATGCAATAGCGTTTCTTTCGGTAACAGTAATTTGAACTGTACCTGGAAAAAGGTACTGCACTTCGGCTGTCCTGACCCATGGCAGGTTCTCGACCCTGCTTTCTGCTTTGCCCATTCGAAGCTGAAGTACATTCCTCAAGCTTCCGCCCATATAATACATAACATTTTCATCTTTTTCCAAACCCGTTACCCGGATTATCTCTTCAGCGGTGTACTTTGAAAGATCATTGACATGGATATCGGATATTAAAAACAGCGGAGAAAAAAGCATCACCGCTGCCAATACGCCTGTAAAAACGACGAAACCAAATAAAATTTTGAAGCCTTTACGCTTTTTCATTGGTAACCTCTGACCTTATCCAGTACTTTGATAGAAAAATTATATCACATCCCGCTGTTTACCTGCAACATCGTCAACCTTTCCCGGCAATAATCAGACGTTCTGTGGTAACTGTTCAGAGAGTGTGAACTGTCCACAGGTAACATTTAGGATGTGACAGTACTTTAGGAAACACTGTTGGAACGTTCTCTTCTGATTGACGCTCCTACGCTGGCAAGACTATTTTCAAGAGCTTCATAGCCTCTGTCGATATGCATAACATGATTGATGGTACTAGTTCCCTCAGCGATCAGAGCAGCTATCGCCAAGGCCGCTCCCCCTCTCAAATCACAAGCATCTACCTCTGCCCCAGTAAGCTTTCTTACACCTTTCACTACGGCAACCCTTTCCCGTACCGTTATATCCGCTCCCATTCTCATCAATTGTTCCACATAACCATACCTGTTTTCAAACACGGTTTCTATGATAACACTGGTGCCTGATGATTTGGATAAAACAGCTACAAGCTGTGGCTGCAAATCTGTAGGGAAACCGGGATATGGGGAAGTACGGATTACTTCAATCGCTTTTAGTCTTTGAAGTGACTTAACCTTAACCTCTTTTTTGTTAAGGGTTTCAATGCTTACACCACAATTTCTCAGGCAGTATGCAATAGAACTGACGGGTTCATAATCAATGCTGGATAATACGATTTCACCGCCAGTTGCGGCTACACAGGCCATATAGGTGCCTGCCACAATCCTGTCCGGTATAACGCTGTAGGTGACATCGGCCTTTATGATTGGTTTTCCGGTAATATGAATGACGCCCGTGCCTGCCCCATAGACAGCAACACCCATTTGCTGTAAAAAGTTTTGCAGATCAACAATTTCCGGTTCCTTGGCTGCGTTTCGGATTATGGTCTCCCCTTCTGCAAGGCAGGCTGCAAGCATGGTGTTTTCGGTTGCCCCAACGCTGGGATAATCCAGAAGGATTTCTGTTCCCTTAAACTTTGCAGCTTTACAATGCAATGTCCCTTTGTATAGATCATCTATTTCTGCACCCATCTTCCGTAAGGAGTTCAAGTGCATATCAATCGGTCTGGGTCCGATTGCACATCCACCCGGATAGCTGATATAGATTTCACCGATGCGACCTAGAACAGCACCCATCAGGACAATTGAGCTGCGCATTTTTCCGGCCAGCGATTCAGGAATTGTATTTGCTGTTATATTTTCGCCATATACCACAATATCCTGTTTATCATTTTCAACATGCAGGCCCAGGGAAATCAGAATCTCCTGCATGGTCTTCGTATCTTCAAGATTGGGGCAGTTTTTAATTCTACTGATACCGCGATTCAGTATGGTTGCTGCCAGAATTGGCAACACTGCGTTCTTGGCCCCCGGTATGTTTAATTTTCCATGCAGGCGGTTACCACCTTCTATGATAAACCTATTCAAGAAAAAACACCTCCGCTTTTGTTCGCAAAGTCAAAGGGTAAAGCACACTTTTTGTAATGAGCTGGCATACATTATCCCAAGCGATTGATAGCGATAAGTTCATGTACATGTAAGGAATAAATCAGAATTTTTCATAATTTATTCTATGCCACAATGAAAAATCTGTTACATGGCAAACTCCAGAACGGCTTGAACATAACCCATCTCCGGTATAATCAGGAAGAGAGTAAAAAAGAAACAATAATATCATGGAGAAGAATCACCAAGAAAAGTGCAGGAATATTCGTTAAGGTTTTTATATTTTTTCCCGTTTCATACGGTATTGGTTGCCTGCCGATCTTGAGACATTCAGCAGTATCCCAATGCCTACCAGCAAGAATGCAAGAGAACTGCCGCCAGAAGTGAAAAACGGAAGCGGCATTCCGGTAACCGGCAGGGAGGCTGTAACAACAGCGATATTGATGATCACCTGAACCGCAATCAGTGAGGTAATACCCACAGCCAGCAGACTCCCCAGGTTATCCTGTGAATGCATTGCGACACGGATGCCGCGCCAAATCAGCACAAGGAACAGCAACAGAACAGTAACAGCACCGATAAAGCCCAACTCTTCGGCTAGAATTGAAAAAATAAAATCTGTATGTGGTTCAGGGATATATAGGTTTTTTTGAACACTTTGGCCGATGCCTTTTCCGAACAAGCCGCCCGAACCTATCGCGTACAACGAGTTCACTATCTGGTATCCACTGTCGGTGGGATCGGAAAACGGATCGAGGAAGGTCATCAAACGCTCCAGCCTGTACTCTTCAGTCAAGATAAGATAAATTCCGGCTGGTATAACAGGAATGGCCAATAAAATGAAATGCCATATCTTCGCACCTGCACAAAAGAGAATGATGATTGCAACAGCCGTAACCAGAATGGTCCCGCTGTAATGGGGTTGCATAATCAGCAGCACGTCGATCACACCGATCACCAGAAGATATGGGAACAGCCCCTTAAAGAAACTTTGCAGAACATTGGTTTTTTTCGAAAGTGTAAAAGAAAAAAACAGAATGATGGATAGCTTTGCCATTTCAGATGGCTGGAATGACGCGAAGCCGAAATCAAACCATCGGTAAGCACCATTTCTATATGATCCTATACCCGGGATCCTGACCAGAACCAAAAGAATAATGCTGATCAGTAATAAAATGGGTGAAAACTGAGCAAGTCTTTTGTAATCCAACCTGGACACGATCAGCATGGCAATCACACCTATGGTTGCCCAAAGAAGCTGTCTGACCAGAAAGTACTCCTTGTTGCCAAACTCCCGTCCTGCGTAGTATGAGCTTGCACTGTACACCATACAAACCCCTAAGGACAAAAGCAGCAATACGGTTATGAAAATCCAAAAGTCAAAATCTCTTCTTTTCATGTTCACCTCAGTGCAAAAAAAGCAATGATACAAAAAACAACCGTGACCAGAAGGAATACCGTCACCACTTTTGTTTCTTTCCAACCCATAAGCTCAAAGTGATGATGGATGGGAGCCATTTTAAATATCCTTTTCCCTGTTCGTTTATAATACCCAACTTGCAGAATAACCGAAAGGTTTTCGATGAAATAAACCATACCAGCGATCAAGAGGATAAAAGGCATCTGCAACAGAATGGATACTGCTGCGACAGCTCCGCCAAGGGAAAGTGACCCCATATCTCCCATGATCACTTTAGCGGGATATAGGTTGTAGGCCAGAAAACCAAGGCATCCACCGGCAAGAATGGCGCAAAACAGCTTAATGGAACTCCCTTGGTCATTCAGCATGGCCACCACAGTAAAGAACACAAGCACAATCATCGTTATACTTCCAGCAAGACCATCCAGGCCATCTGTCAGATTAACGGCATTTGTATAGGATAACAAAATAAAGATACAAAATGGAATGAACACAAAAATTGGCAGCGATAAAGGGTTATCAAGACCGATAAACGGGATTACCGTTTTGTCCGCTGCATCTGTCATCGTGATGACGTAGGCCGTAAAGCATGCAGAGACGACTAAAAGACCAATCATTTTCTGCTTTGGCTTCAGGCCATCCTTTTTTTTACGAATAACCTTAAGATAATCATCAATGAAGCCCACCAGCCCAAACCCCAGGGTTGTCAGGATCAGCGCTGTCATATTCGCATCGCCGATCGCGAAGTAGCCTCCTACCAAGATCATCGGAACCAGAAAAATAACCCCGCCCATAGTAGGGATCCCTTGTTTCACCAGATGGGTCTGCGGGCCATCTTCCCTTATGGGCTGGCCGAATTTCAGCCGCCTCAGTACAGGGAGAAAAACAGCCCCTGAAAGAAGCGCGAGTATAAAAGTAATGACAAATACAGTGATCTGCGTCGGTATTTTCATTGTTTTCCCTTTCCCGTTATGAACGGAATTGTAATTTACAGTCTTCGTATTCCATAGCAACTTGTAAAGTTATCGAAATTCCCTTACGGCTCTTTCTCCCGTTAAGCTCTTCAGCTACCAAATAGGGCTTCAATAACCGCATCCAAATTCATCCCCCTGGAGCCTTTAAACAGGATAACATCATCTGGCTGGATAAACTCCTTTAAGTGCTTAATGGCCATCTCAACCGAAGAAAAGTGCTTGGTATTCTCAGGATTCATCCCTCGTTCCAACGCTCCATTCACATAATCCCGTGCCAGTTCACCGATCGCAACCAATGAATGGATCTGTTGCTGTGCGACTATTCCACCTGTCTGTCTATGAGCGTCCTGCGAAAAATCACCCAGCTCCAGCATATCACCAAGTACGGCTATGCTTCGATGCTTCCCTGCAATGTCGCGCAAAACCGCCAAAGCAGCAGCCATTGATGCAGGAGCTGCATTATAGGCATCATTAATCACCTTTACGCCATCGTAATGGGTAATGCTCAGCCTCATTTTTTCCTGGGAGTATTCAGCCAGCCCTTTTTGAATGTTTTCATTGGATATTCCCAGCTCAAGTGCACAGGCTATAGCTGCAAGCGCATTTGACACGTTGTGAATCCCCGGAGCCGGAAGACGGATTTCAACCTCCTCGCCCCGAATCTTCACGGTAAACCTTACACCTGCTTCTCCCAGCGATTCAATCCCGAATGCGTGCAGGCGGATATTTTCGTTAATGCCATAAAAGATGACCGGCATTGGTAACAAACCTTCAAGACCTGACAACAGCTCGTCATCCCCGTTAAGGACAAGCCTTCCGTTCTCTTTCATCCCCTTAATCATTTCAAGCTTCGCCCTGAGGATATTCTGCCTTGAGCCCAGTTTTTCAATATGGGATATTCCAATATTGGTAATCACGCCAAGATCCGGACGAATAATGCCTGACAGGTACTCGATCTCACCCGGTCCGCTCATACCCATTTCAAAAACCGCTGCAGTGTGGTTACGGGTTAGGCTGAGCACCGATAGGGGCAGACCAATATGGTTATTAAAATTGCCCATGGTTTTATGTACAACATACTGGGTAGACAGAAGCTGTGTAATCATATCCTTTGTGGATGTTTTTCCTGTGCTTCCTGTAATCCCCACGACGGGTACAGGAAATGCTTCGAGATATCGCCGCGCCAGATCACCCAATGCCTTAACCGTATCCTTAACAATGATGACAGCACATCCCGGAGGCGGCGAATAAGATATTTCCGAAACTACGATGGACGCCCCTTTTTCGAAGGCTTTTTCTATAAACTGGTGACCATCGAACCTTTCTCCTCGAATGGCAAAATACAAACTGCCGGCTTCCATGGTTCTCGTGTCCGTCGCAGCTTTATCTGCACAAGCTTTGGCATCTCCATCCAGCTTCCCTTGTACCCATTCGGATATTTTGTCTGCATGTAGTTTTTCCATGCTTCTCACTCCATATCATCCAGGATTTCCTTTACGATTTCCCGTTCATCATAATGAATTGTTCTATCTTTAAATATCTGGTAAGTCTCGTGTCCTTTCCCCGCTAAAACGATTACATCTCCCTTTTGGGCGCTATTCATTGCATACCGGATAGCTTCGGTTCTGTCCTGAATGATAATATACTGCCCTTGAGTCTGTTTTATGCCTTCAACAATATCCTCGATTATGGCAGCGGGGTCTTCCGTTCTTGGGTTATCCGAGGTAATGACCGAAAAGTCTGCAATCCTGCCCGAGACTTTACCCATCTCGGGGCGCTTTGTCCTGTCTCTGTCTCCGCCACATCCGAACACAACGATCAGGCGGCCTGGGGCAAAGCCCTTCACAGTTGACAGAATATTCTCAAGGCTGTCTGGCGTATGCGCATAATCGATCATAACAGTCCATGGCTTACCCGGCGTTTGGACAACCTCTGCTCTTCCCGGGACGTGAATATCCATAAGCCCACACTTGATGACTTCTTTATCAATTCCGATCATCCCGGCAACACCAATGGCAGCCAGTGCGTTGTATACGCTGAAATAACCCGGAACCGAGACTTCAACCGGAAGAGAAAACCATGGTGTTTCAACATGAAACTCCACCCGATCAGCGTGGGTAACAATCCTCTTCGCCATAATATCGGCTTTGTTTTGAATGCCGAATGTCAAAAGAGGGCAATTGCTACTTTCCAAAATCCGGTTCGCACAGGAATCATCCGCATTCACAAGCCCCCTTTTGGCCATGGAGAAAAGAAGCATTTTGGATTGAAAATAGTCTTCCATATCCGGGTGCTCATCCCCACCGATATGATCATGTGAAAAATTGGTAAAGACACCGATACTAAATTCCGAGCCTGCCACACGGCTCAGTTTCAGGCCCTGTGATGAAACCTCCATAACCACGGTATCGGCACCTTTGTCCTTCATCTTATCGAATATCTCCTGCAAATCCAATGATTCAGGCGTGGTTCTTTGTGCAGGGATCTTCTCGCTGCCGATACTGTTGGCTACCGTTCCGATAATACCCACTGTCTGTTCTGCTTTCTCGAGGATAGATTTTATCATGTACGCCGTGGTTGTTTTTCCCTTTGTACCAGTAACCCCTATAAGGGAAAAATCACCGGATGGATGGTTAAAAAAGGCATCCGCGGTGTATGCCAGAGCATAGCGGGTATCCGGAACCCGTACGACTGTAACACCGTCTGGCTTCATGATTTCCTTTTGTACGATGAGGGCTGTTGCCCCATTATCTAAAGCCGATTGTATAAATTTATGGCCATCTGTTTTAAATCCATCAATACATACGAAGAGGGAACCCGGAACAGCTCGCCTGGAATCGTATACAACCCTTGTAATTTTTCTTTTCAGCTCTCCCTGAATGCTTAAAACAGGCAACCCTTCAATTAGTTTTTCCAATTCCATGATACCCCTCCGAATCATCAGTCCGTATCGGTATGTTCAAACCAAATGGTGACGACCTGGCCTTTGTTCAATTCCTGCCCCGGCTCAAACTCCTGCCGGTGCGCCTGTCCAATCCCTTCCACCTTGATGTTCAGCCCTGCCTTTTTCAAGGCCTCAGCTGCTTCATTGATGTTTTTGTTCAGCACATTGGGCATTGTCACCGAAATTTCTTTTTCTGGTTTGTAGGTATACAGGATCACTGTAGAACCACTTGGTACGCTACTGTTTGGCTTTGGAGTCTGTTCCATGATGATTGCATCAGCATCCTGATATTCACCTTCGACAATATAATTCAATTCATATATTTTCAGTTTTTCGATCGCATCCTTCAGGGGTATATTCCTGACTTCAGGGACATACATTTCCTTCAGCATCAGCGCTTTATCCATTTCGGTATATTTCCGTTCAACCCGCAGATAGTCGAGTATTTCCTCAGCCAGTTTTCCGGCAACCGGAGCTGCTATCATACCTCCGGAATGCGGGTAAACCTGAGGATGATCCAGTATGAGCAAAAGTGCAATAACGGGGTCGTCCGCCGGAGCGAAGAGGGAAAAAGAAGCGATATACCTGCCCTCAGATTCGGTTTCCCGGGTTTCTGAGGTACCGGTTTTGCCTGCGATCCGATACCCGCTGACATATGCGTTTTTTCCCGTTCCTTCGGATACCACGCCTTCGAGAATATCCCGCAGTGTATCGGAGGTCTGCTGGGAGATCACCTTTCTAACTACCTGAGGTTCTGCCTTCTGGATCACATTCCCATCACTGTCGCTGATCTGCTTGACCAATAACGGTTTCATAAGGTTCCCGCCATTGGCTATCGCACTGTATGCGGTTACCAGCTGCAGCGGTGATATAGTAAATCGCTGGCCGAAGGATGCGACGGCCAAATCGATTTCGGTGGGCTTTTCCCACCATTGGTATTGATCGGCTCCCGGTTCACCATTCAGGGTAATGCCTGTTTTCTCGGTGAAGCCGAAGTTTCTGACATACCGGAAGAATTTATCAATCCCTATCAGGCTCCCGGTCTTAACAAATACAGGGTTGCAAGACTGGTATACTCCCTCCCGAAAGGTTTCTGCACCATGTCCTCCGGCCTTCCAGCAATTGATATTATGGCCTGCCATGGAAATGGTCGTACAAACAAACTGGGTTTCCGGAGTTACGACCCCCTCTTCCAGCGCTGCTGAAGCTGTAATGGCTTTGAAGGTGGATCCTGGCTCGTAGGTATCCATCAGTGCTTTGTTTCGGAATACAGTCTGAAACAGAAAATCCACATCTTCCTGGCTGGCTTTTCCCTTCCACTCGATCTCTTCACCTAAAAAATCAGGCTTTGCAAAGGGATCGTTGGGATCATAGTCTGGCTTGGACGCCATCGCAAGAAGCTCTCCTGTTTTCGGGTTCATCACGATGGCCGCTGCTCCTCTTTTGAGATTATAATCCAACATCGCCTTTTCCAGCGCCTTTTCGGTAAAATACTGAATGGTTTCATCAATCGTCAGATACAGATCATAGCCGTCGATCGGTTCAACATATGTCTCGGGGCTATATTTTACCTGCCTTCCGCCAGCATCAAATTCGCTCATCACCATACCCGGCTCCCCACACAAATCCTGGTCGTAAACTTTTTCAATACCATTAAGTCCCTGATCGTCATCCCCTGTAAAACCAAGGACATGGGAGGCCAATGCACCGTTTGGAAAATATCTTTTGGAGTCTTCATCAACGAAAATATTGTTAATGTTATTCTCCAAGAGATATTCACGAACCATCGATCCGATTTCTTTATCAACTTTTCTTTTAATAAAGGCCCAACCCGTATTCGCCATCAGTCGATCTCTGACAACCTGGGGATCCATATCCAGTATTTTACCCAGATCACTCGCGATTTCGTCGACTCTTTCAGGTGTATCCTTCGTCTTATCTTTAAAATCCTGCGTGTTTACCGATATCGTTTCAACCGATGCGCTGATTGCCAGTTCCTTACCATTTCTATCATATATCGTACCCCTTTTGGGGTTGATGATGCGGTTGCGAGTCTGGCTTTGATAGGCCAGTTTGGAGTATTCTTCCCCCTTAACGATCTGATAATACCCAATCCGTACCATCAGCGCAACGATAAGCACTGAATATGTAATCAAAAGAAAAAGTGATCGTTTTTTTACTCTAACCGTATCGGAACTCAAACGATACCCTCCTTAACGGGCAATAAATACCCTTCAATCATAAAAAAGGACTATAGATTGGTTTTTACGAAGCTATTTCGCAAAACTTACCCTCAACCCATTGTCCATTTGTCTTCTCCCTATATATATATTCGGTACAACCAATAACTTGACTGCATTTTTTCTGGTATCTCTCTTTGAAACATCTCCCAGGCTTCAGCTCCACATGTCGTTTTTGTTATTCCAGTAATGCCATAAGCAATGACAAAAGCGTTGTTCTTTCTTCCTCCGGAGCAATTTCAGTAACCATGCTATAGTTCACTTTAGGCACTTTAACAGGAATTCTCTGATAGCTATCAGGCATTTTCATGCCCAGTCTTTCCTCAGCAATTTTACGAACATTTTCCTGATTGATACTCGTGCTTATTTCTGCCTGTAATTTTCTGTTACCGTCCTTAAGCATCTCCAATTCTGAATTTAAAGCAGCCAGTTGGCCATTCATCTCTGTAATCGTCGAAAACCGAAATACCAAAGTAAAAAGAATCATGAAACCTACAAGGATGCATAGTATCATCTGTGCCATCGGATAGGTGATCGGTTCGGGCTTGGCCATCGCAACTTTTCGCAATGGTGGAGCCTTCCTCACCTGGCGTTCTTCCTGTTGTGGGCGCTCTGGAAGCTGCGGTGCTGCGGAACCGTATATGTATTCAGGACTTCCTTTCATACTTTTTCACCTCAGTTCGCTGCTTTTAGACAACAAACCCCCGGGCCGGTATACACCAGGCCACGGGTTTTGAGATCAAATCAGCTCTTTTGTTGTGTTCTCTTTTATCCTTTGTAGTGTTTCTCGCTTTTTCTTATGTTTCTAAATTTTTTCTCTTTTGTATGGTATGACTTTGCTTGTCTTTAGTACCGTGATATTTTCTTTTGTGTATCCGTTTTTTCTCTTCTGTATAACATCGTGTGCCGTAAACGTTCTTTTTGGTAATGTTACTGCAAATCTTCTGTGCATTTAAATTTTATCTTTTGTGCTTTAATGTTTTTATCTTTGGTAAAATTATGTCATATAAGTTTTTCAGCAACTCTTAGTTTCGCACTGCGAGCCCTATGGTTGTCCTCCAACTCCTGTTTTGACGGTATGATTGGTTTTGATGGTGTCGCCCGTAATTCAGCTACTGCGTTGCAAATACACTTCGGAAAACCGGGCGGACATGTGCACCGTCCTGATTTGCTCCGAATAAACTGCTTCACGATTCTGTCCTCAAGGGAGTGAAAGGTGATAACGCATAGTCTGCCACCGACTTTTAAACTTTCGGTCATTTCAGGCAAAGCTTTTGCCAGAACTTCCAATTCCCGGTTTACGGCAATTCGTATTGCCTGAAAGGTTCTTTTTGCAGGATGCGCACCTTCTCTCCGAGCTGCTGCCGGAACTGCTGCCTTGATGATGTCAACCAGCTGTGCTGTAGTGGTAATCTCGTTTTGTATACGGGCGTTGCATATAAAATCTGCTATTCGAACTGCCCATTTTTCTTCTCCATAATCTCGGATAACCCTGGCAATATCAGCTTTTTCCCATGTATTTACCAAAACCCTGGCATTAAACTCCCGGTTCTGATCCATTCGCATGTCCAACGGAGCATCCTTAAGGTATCGGAATCCCCGCTCTTCTGTGTCCAGCTGATGGGATGAAACGCCGAGATCCAGAAGTATTCCGTCTATGGATTTTATCTTTTGTGCTTTCAGGATTTGTCTTATGTTTTCAAAGTTCGCATGTATTGTTACAAAGCTCCCTTTGGTGTTTACTGCCTTTAACTTGATTCGGGCTGCTTCCAGTGCTTCTCTGTCCTGATCAATCCCGATCAGCAATCCTTCGGGCCCCAGAAGCTTTAATATTTCAACCGAGTGCCCGGCACCCCCCAGGGTACCGTCTACATAAATACCATCTGCCTTTATGTTTAGCCCCTCTATGCATTCCTTCAGCATAACCGGTTTATGTGAAAAATTCATTCCTTACTTCCCATCTGGTTATAGTATGATGTTATACTCTTCAAGGGTGCTACGAACATCCTCTACATCCGGATCCTCGTATAGTTCAGGATTCCAGACCTGCACCTTCGACACATCCCCTATAAACAGTATGTCCTTGTCCAGAGAGGCATATTCACGTAACTCCTGTGGAACCAATATTCTACCCTGTTTGTCCACTTCGCATTTCACAGCATTGTGTATAAAATGCTTTATCGCGTTACGATTTCCCTGTTTTGAATTTGGAAGACCGGTGGTCAATCTTTCAACGAAGTTCCTCCACTCTGTTTCAGAGTATATGTACAGGCATGAGTCTAAACCTCTTGTAAGATAGAAGGTAAACCCGAGGCCTTCGCGGAATGCTGCCGGTATGATTACTCTACCCTTTGGGTCCAATGTATTGGTTCCTTTACCGAGTAACACTCCTTCTCCACCTCTTCTTTAGGGTCCTCCCCACTTTCCACCATTCTTACCCACTTTCCTCCACTCAATTAGTATTTTACCCCAACCTCTCCCCACTAGTCAAGACATTTATCCGATAAACCATGGTTAAATCCAGCCTCTGGGATAATATTTATCATTTTTTCAAAAGGAAATACAACATATTGTATGTCACATGATCACAATATACAATTCTTGATTTTTTATTGACTTTTTGTAATATAATTTTAATATAATGATGGTTCGGGTAATACCAGAATAGATTGTAGCATGAGATAGAAGCTCTTCCCCACGCTTTTCTGAATTGCAATAAATGGAGTGTAAATGAGTATGAACCAGACAGGAAAAATAGTGAATACCGATATGGGCAAAAATGCGTCTCTGATTAAAAGATACTCACTCAAACATAGGTCTTTTCTTTCGAAGTGAAATACTTAGAATGATGCCGATAGCCATTAAATTCGTCGTGACGGAGCTGACACCATAGCTAATAAAGGGCAACGGTATGCCTGTGACTGGGAGGAGGCCGATATTCATGCCGATGTTCTCCATAAAGTGTCCAAAGATCATTGCGGTTAGGCCCATAACAATATACGAGCCGTAATGTTCGCGGGAATACCATGCAATATAGATGCATCGTGCGAAAAGAGCCAGGAAAAGAAGGATCAGCACTGCAGCACCAAAAAAACCAAATTCCTCTGCAACCACAGAAAAAATAAAGTCGGTATGAGCAAAAGGGACCGTTTCAGCAGCAAAACCGTTTCCCCAGCCCCGACCCCATAGTTGCCCAGAACCAGCGTATTGGATGGAATAAGTAACCTGATAATTAATCCCCAGTGGATCGGCATCCTTGTTAAAAAAGCTGATAAAACGGTTTTGTAAATAGGAGGGAAGCTGGTGAAACAAGCCGGTATAGTATACCAGTGGAAGGCCTACCGCAACTGCGCCCAGGCCCATAAAGATATATTTGTAAGGCAATCCTGCAAAAAAGATCATAACAAGAAAGATAAAAACATATACCAGACTTGTCCCAATATCGGGCTGCATCAGAATCAGGGAAATGGGCAAGGCGGCAAAAAATACCAGCTTAACGAAGTTAAACTTGCCTGTTTTCGTAGCAATATTTTCAAGATACAATGCATTCATCAGCACAAAGGTTATTTTTCCAACCTCTGAGGGCTGATATGTGAAAATCCCAAGATCAAGCCATCCTTGAGTTCCAGTCTCTTCCGCGCCCTTACCAAAGATCATCACCAGGACAAGCAACAGTGTAGTAAAGCCATAGGCTGCAAACCCAAGAATCTTCAAATCTTTATAATCGATCAGGCTTAAAATAACCATTGCAATACTACCAGCAGCAATTCCAATCGCCTGTTTGATGATATTCCCCGGAGTGCCCAGCTGCCTTGATACGCTGGTAATCACAATAAGCCCATAGGCATTTAATGCAAATATAAGAAACACCAGAAACCAGTCGTAGTTTTTCAGCACATTTAACCCTTGGGTTTTCTCAACTTTCAGCATGCGTTTTCTGTATCCTTTCAGGCCAGCTTTTCTCCCTTTTAAACACTGTCACATAAAAGCATCTGTCCACTGTTAACAATGATACGATTAATTTACCCTGCATATCAATCTTCATTCTGCTCTGCCGTTTCTCTTTCCAGGTTGTCAAGCTCCTGCTCTGTTGATTCGGTCGGCTCGGTTTCTGCAGGTTCCACCGCTTCTGCGGCACCCTCAGGCTGTTCGTCCGTTGCAGTTCCTTCAGGTTCCACTTCTTCTGCGGTTTCTTCAGGCTGTTCGTCAGATGCAGTTCCTTCAGGTTCCACCGCTTCTGCGGCTTCTTCAGGCTCCAGCCCGATTTCCGTAATAATTTCCCTGTATTGGCTTGGCTGGTACGAAGCGTCGTCTTCATCATTCTTTTTCATCCGCTGACGCCGGACAAATAGCAAAGCGATAAAGGCTATGGCAAACAATAACCCGAAGATGCGGTTAATATTCGTATTGCCCACCTTCAGATCGAATCGGAGGCTGTCGATGGCAAATCTGGCCAAACCATATGAAACCATGTATAAGTAGAAGACCTCACCCTGAAGTTTTTTCTTATTTCGAAACCACAACAGAATGAAAAAGGTTACCAAACTCCACAGTGATTCATACAGAAAGAGCGGGTGAACCGGCAGGTCCGGGTTCACTCCCGGATATTGCTCATTGATGATGGTGCTTTTAATGATATCCCCGGTCATTGCCCAAGGCAGGTTCGTGTTGGGACCGAAGAGTTCCTGGTTAACAAAATTTCCCCACCTTCCAACAGCCTGTCCCAGAACAAGATATACGACCAGATGATCCAGCATCTGCAATGTACTAATTTTCCGGTACCGGCAGAAAAGATATATCGTAACGATTCCAAAGATTATACCACCGTAAATGGCAAGACCACCCTCCCATATTCTATATATTTTGGATGGTCTTTGGGCATAATAGCTCCAATTCACAAGAACATAAAGAACTCTTGCACCAACAATGCCAACCGGAGCTGTGATCAGCATCATGTCGATCAGATCGTCCTGCTTAATCACATACTTTTGGCTATTCCTCAGCACACCCGTGACGATCACCAGAAAAGCCAGTGCAGTGATTAGCCCATACCAACGCACGGTAAACGGACCGACCGAAAACAACTCCAGGTTCATCTTCAAGTGAAGTCCTAAGTTTGGAAAATCAATATAATGCATCCTGTTCATCCCCCTCATTCTTTTTGGTTCTATTCTTTCAAATTTGTTGCATCCCGGGATACAACACAGTTCCACGAAACCGCAGACATCAGCATCATATCCCATTCAGGCTCCCGATACAATCCCAAAAAGCTTGACTGTCTTTTGGTGCTCCATCAGGATTAAGCCCATACGGTAAATCACAACCCAAGCAAGGTTATTCAAAAAACGCAGGTGAAGGTGATGGCTTCTTACATCTTCATTGGCCATATGACGGACAGAGCTGGTGTCATAGAAAAATGTTCGCTGAACACCTTCTGTACATCCTGAATGGTCAGTTCTTTGTATACCTTGGTTTGCTCGAAAAAATTAACACCTTTGAAGTAAAGCGGAATAAACGAATGTGAGATATTCTCAGGTGAATTCAGCCCCCGAATAAACCTTCCTTCATGTGCTTTGCGGATACGATCAAAATTCTTTTGATCCAATCCTTCCCGGTGGATTTTTTCAATCGCTTCCTGAATTCTGCCTGCAACCTGTGCAGGATCATTGGATTGTCCTCCCCATACAGTATAACCAAAGGATTTTTCCAAAATAGCTTCCGTGCTGAAGGACTGATTGATCAAACCTTCATCATACAATTGATTATACAATAAGGAGCTTCTTCCCATCAATATTGAAAGGATTATTTCAAGGGATACTTTCCTTTTGAGCAATTCATAACCCGAAACGGCTGAATTGTCTTTAACCCCCATTAGGAACTGTGGTATAGCCACCGCAAGGTTTTTCTCCACTTTTTCCTTGAAATGGGTATTGGGTTCATCCGGATAGATCCTTTTAATCTCCCCAGGGTTCTCTTTTGCAGTAATGCCTTCATCAATCATTTTAAAAACAGCTTCATCATTTACATCTCCCACAACAACAACAATCATATTGGAAGGGTGATAAAAGGTATCGTAGCACTTGGATAGGGCTGCTTTGTCGATTTGTGAAATGCTTTCAACTGTTCCAGCGATATCGATCTTAGTTGGATGTTTTTCGTAGAGTGCGCCCAAGAGGTTAAAAAACACACGCCAATCCGCATTATCCTGATACATTTTAATTTCCTGTGCAATAATTCCTTTTTCTTTCTCTACATTTTCATCGGTGAGATAAGGGTGCTGGACATAATTCAGTAACAGCTTGAAGTTTTCTTCGAACACCCCGGTGCAGGAGAACAGATACACGGTTTGCGTGAAAGACGTATATGCGTTTGGTACAGAGCCAAGCTTTGAAAATTTGTCCATGACACTCCCATCTTCCTGCTCGAAGAGCTTATGTTCAAGAAAATGTGCAATGCCGTCCGGTACCCGTGTTTGCTCTTTATCACCCGGTGAAATAAAAGTATTGTCTATTGAACCGTAGTCTGTGGCAAATGTTGCATAAACCTTGTTATATCCTTTTTTAGGAATAACAAATGCCTTCAGGCCGCTTTTGTGTTCATGCATAATTATTTTTTCCTGTATCCGTTCATAATCGAATATCTTCATTCGTTTCTGCTCCCTTCTCCAGTACTTTCACCCGACAACGACGTCAGAAAATAAACCGTGTCGGGGGTTATCTTTTCTGATATCCGAACAACATCTTCCTTCTCCACCTTCATCAGCTTATCGAGAAAAGATTCGATGTCATCGTCATCACCAGCCAAAAGCTGGCTGAGGTAAAAGTCAATCATTCCTCCCTGGCTGTCCTGCATGGATTTGGTTCCCGTTTCAATGCTCTTTTTCGCAGCCTCTATTTCCAAGTCAGATATGTTTCCATGACGGATGGCTTCCATTTGCTCCAGTATGATTTTCTCAGCCTTCTCCTTGTTCTTGATGTCTATTCCACCGCAGGCAACCAACAGACCCTTAAATTTTTCCAATCGGGAAAATATATAATAAGCCAGGCTTTCCTTTTCACGTACATTCTGAAACAGCTTGGACTGAACGCCTCCGCCCAGAATGCTGTTATATATGGCCAAGGGGAAGTAGTCTGGACTACCCGCTTCAACCTGTGTCCTGAAACCCAGGCACAATTGCCCTTGGCTGACATCCATCGGTTCCTCTATTCGCCGCACTTTGGCAACGTCCTTCGTAACCTGGGATTTGTAAAAGGATTTATTACAATCCCTTTCCAGGCCACTGAATTTATCAATAAACCTTCCCGTATCTTTATCATTTACATTTCCGGATATGAAAACCACCATAGGGCTTTCTGCCAATGTTTTACGATACCGGGCCATCAGCCCTTCAAGAGTTATGGTTCCTGCGCCTTCCTCATCCCCGTCCTCATAAATGGCATAAGGCTCTCCAGCACACATTTCTTCCAAGCATCTTCGCAGGGCATAATGCATCTTGTCGTTTACCCTGCTTTGTATTCTCTGAATCAGATTTGTCTTTTCCTGATCAAAATAATCCCGCCGAAACAACCCCTCTTCCAGCACAGGCCTTGTTAACACTTCAAGCAGAAGGCTTCCCGCCTCATCGAAGAGATTCGTATTGCCAGAGGTAAACTGATCTGCAACAAAACCGCTGTTGAGGTGAATGATTTGATTTTCACCCTTCTTATGAACCGCTGCACTGATTCCCGCACCATACAGCTCTTCCAGTCGTAATGCCAGTTCAAGCTGTGTGGCATAGCGGCTGCATCCTCTTCTGAGTACATAAGGAAAAAGTGCATTTTCACTGACTGCTTCCTTTTGAAGTGGATGTATCAGAAAGATATCTAACTGAATGGTCTTGAATTTATCGGATTGCACAGCATAGAAGGATATTCCGTTTTTTTCATGCAGCTTGCTTACAGCAACCCGATTTTTACTGTTTCGCATCGTTTTATCTCCTTTCAGGCGACAGAGAAGCTATTTTTACTTCGTAAAAGCCATATAAGTATTTGACTTCGCAAAAACGCAAGATGTTCACTCAGACTATATGAGTTCACACATCTGTTTATTAATCCCCATTCACACTACTAATTATTATACCCGGCAAAGATTCCAACTTCAACCAATTCAATTATACAACCTTCACGCCGGTATATTTTAAAGAAGAATCATCTACTTAAACAGGTTGCTACCTTTACCGATATATACAGTGAATATTTTTATCTGGAAGAAGCCCTGGTGCCGTTCTTCATTTTGTTCGCAAATGCTCATCGAATTCCGGAGGGTTTAGCCATGTTTTACTTCAGTTTGGAAAATCAGGTTCATATGATGATTGTCGTAGTTTTTTCTTCCTACATTTACCTGTCTTCCTTTACGATAAAAGCTCTTTCGTCAAGTATGAAGCATTTTGGGACAGCGTTCTTTATTCCTCTGTTGCTGTGTATGATGTCATTTTTATCGTTTAACAAAGAACACTCCGCTTCCTACCTGTTTTTCGCTGAGTTTATACTGATAACCGCCTTGTTTTTGATCCTGCTGTTTGAGAAAAACAAAGACTTTACCTATGTGATATTCTTTCTGTTATATGCATTACCGTTAGGCATAAGCATATTGAACCTGAATTTCGACTCCCTTCATCGAACTGTTGTTTTCGACTTTCTTATTGCTGCTTACCTTGGGATTTTGATTATTGTGCTCATCTCATGCATCCTCTTGAAGCGCAAGAACCGCCAAGCCCTGTATTGGGGTATGCTTGCGGTCTGTGCTTCATTGATGTCCGTCCGTCTGGGCATGAATGGAATCGCGGTACCCATCTCCCTAATTGTCAAAGCGACAGGATATTTTATCTTCTCCAGGTATTTCTATCAGTCTACCGTATACCAGCTGCAGCAGGAACATTCAAAGAGTCGTTCCCAGCTTGAGCGGATAAATGAAAATGTTCAGCGCGAGGTGACTCGGAGAGTGGAAGAGATCGAGCGTTCCAACAGGAAGCTTGTAGAAATCTCAAAAACCGACAGCCTTACAGGCGTATATACAAAGAAAGCAATCCTCTCTATGATGGATTCAATGATAACCAAGAAGCCTAATAGCGAGTTTTCTATTTTGATGTTTGATATAGACAATTTCAAGACCGTCAATGATGTCCACGGGCATATCACCGGAGATAAGTGTATTAAGAACCTTGTCAGCATCGCAAAGCATACGTTTCGCGGCGATGATGTAATCGGACGTTTCGGTGGAGATGAATTCATCATATTGCTGCCGGATACGAGCCCTGTAAAGGCATACCTTGTTGCTGACCGGTTTCGAAAAAATGTTGAGAAAACAAATGACCCCCACTATACCGTTTCCATCGGAGTGGCTTCATATCCGCTAGATGGCACTAATTCCAGACAGCTCGTCACCGCAGCTGATAAAGCCCTATATCATTCCAAGGAAAAAGGCCGGAATATGGTCAGTCATACCGGCCAGCTGAAATAGAGCTGTGAAGTAGTGTTTAGTATTTCTCCAATTCTTCGGTAAGAATGCTTCGGACGGTCTGAGGGTCCGCTTTTCCCTTGGTCTCGCGCATAATCTGTCCTATCAGAAAACCGATAGATTTGGCTTTACCCTTTTTTATATCCTCTATGGTCTTAGGATTTGCCTGAAGCACCTCCAGAACCACACCTCGAATTGCATCGGTATCCGTTACAACCCTAAGCCCCTTTTCTTCAACAATATCCGCTGGATCCTTTCCTGTATCCCACATGAAATCAAATACCTGCTTGGCAATTTTTCCACTGATAATGTTGGAGTCGATCAGCCCGACAAGTTTTGATAAATGTTCCGGGCAGAAAGGAATCTGGGACGGCTCAAGGTTATTGTCATTGAGTTTCTTGGAAAGGTCCCCCATTATCCAATTACTTATGGCTTTGATGTTGTCACCTGATTTCGCGGCCTCTTCGAAAAAATCAGCTAAATCTTTTGACGCTGTAATAAAGGAAGCATCGTACTCCGGGATGCCGTAATCCTGGATATACCTTTTCCTTCTTGCGTCCGGAAGCTCAGGTATGGAAGCCTGGATATCCTTCATCCAGTTCTCATCCACTTCAATTGGGCACAGATCCGGTTCGGGAAAATACCGGTAGTCATGGGCCTCTTCCTTGCTGCGCATGGAATAGCTTTCTCCCTTGGCATCATCCCAGCGTCTGGTTTCCTGCACAATCATACCACCATATTCAATCTCTGAAATCTGCCTTTTGGCTTCACTCTCTACCGCACGGACAATCGCCCGGATAGAGTTCAGGTTTTTCATTTCTGTCCGGGTCCCATATTCCGCCTGTCCCTTCGGCCTGACAGAAAGGTTTACATCGGCCCGAAGCGAGCCTTCCTGCATCTTGCAGTCAGATACACCCGTATACTCCAGGATAGCTTTTAACTTTTCAAAAAATGCTCTAACCTCTTCTGCAGAACGCATATCTGGTTCGGTAACAATTTCGATTAACGGAACACCACCTCGGTTGTAATCGATTAGTGTATCTCCGCTCCAGGCGTCATGGAGCAGTTTTCCGGCATCCTCTTCAATATGAATTCGTGTGATTCCGATTTTTTTCACCAGCCCGTCCACCTCAACGTCCACATGCCCGTCATAGCACAAGGGCAGATCATATTGGGAGGTCTGGAATGCTTTTGGGAGATCCGGATAAAAGTAATTTTTCCTGTCCTGTTTTGAAAAGGCTGCAATTCTGCAGTTTGTGGCAAGCCCCGCTTTTATAGCATATTCCACTACTTTTTTATTCAGTACCGGAAGAACGCCGGGCATCCCCATACAGATCGGACAACAGTGAGTGTTGGGGTCTCCTCCGAATTCCGTAGTACAATTACAATATATTTTGGACTGGGTCGCCAATTCGGCGTGAACCTCTAACCCAATAACAACTTCATATTCCATAGAACTCACTCCATTTCCGGGATAAGGTGATAACGTTAACGAGATATCTCCCTGCCGCACTTTCCTGGCTTTACCCTTTATACCCTGGTGCAGCAAATACCCGCATTCGATGTTGGTTATAACTCCGGCATAGCATGATACACGGCGACCTTTTCAAATGCGTGGGCTGCCTTCAGTAGCGTTCCCTCGTCAAAAGGCCTGCCTATAAGCTGGAGCCCCACCGGAAGCCCCTGGCTGTCAGTTCCGCAGGGAACGGAGATTCCGCATAAACCCACAATATTAACCGATGCGGTGCAGATGTCTCCCAAATACATTTCAAGTGGGTTATCCGCTTTTTCTCCGATTTTGAACGCAGTCGTCGGTACTGTCGGGCCAAGAAGAAGATCTACCTGGTCAAAAGCCTTCTTATAATCTTCATATATAAGCCTTCTAACCTTCAGTGCTTTTTTATAAAACGCATCATAATACCCAGAGCTGAGCGCATACGTGCCCAGAATGATTCTTCTTTTCACTTCGGTGCCGAAGCCCTCGCTGCGGGTTTTCCTGTAGAGATCGATGATATCTTCATACTCTGAAGCCCTGTACCCATACTTAATACCATCATAACGGGCAAGGTTGGAACTGGCTTCGGCAGAAGATATCAGATAATAAACCGGAATGGCATATTCGGTTAATGGAAGTGACACTTCTGTTACAACAGCGCCAAGGGCCTCGAAAGATTTGGCTGCTTTTAGAACTTGCTGCTTTACATCTGCAGTAAGCCCTGCCTGGAGATATTCCCTGGGGATACCGATTTTCAACCCTTTAATTTCCTGATCCAAGAACGCAGTGTAATCAGGGTACTCAATATCAGCAGAAGTGGAATCCTTCGGATCGTGGCCTGCAATCGCATTCATAACCACTGCGCAATCAGCTACATTTCGGGTAATAGGCCCAACCTGATCAAATGAGGAAGCAAACGCGACTACTCCATACCTTGAAACAGCACCATATGTGGGCTTTAATCCGACAACACCACAGAACGATGCAGGCTGCCGGATAGAACCGCCTGTGTCAGTGCCCAATGCGAAGCCAGCCATACCGGAAGCTACTGCTGCTGCTGCGCCACCGCTGGATCCACCAGAAACCCTTTCCAGATCCCATGGGTTTTTCACAGGCTTATACCACGAACTTTCATTGGAGTTGCCCATAGCAAATTCATCCATATTCAGTTTCCCAAGCAATATAGCATTGTTTTTTTGGAGTTTTTGAACAACGGTGGCATCATAGGGTGGAATAAAGTTTGAAAGCATTTTTGAGCCACAACTGGTCAACAAACCGCGGGTTACGATATTGTCCTTCAACCCCAGCGGAATACCGGTCAGCACAGGGACATCCTCATTGGCATTAATCTTTTCCTGCATTGCCTCGGCTTGCTGGATCGCATTTTCGGAACACACGGTAATATATGCCCCAATTGATGCATCATGTTTTTGGATCCGATTCAGGTATGCCGAAACCAACTCACTAACGGAAAATTCCTTTTCCCTGAGTTTTTTAGCTGTTTCCATGATGGTTAACTGTGTTAAATCCAATGAAATCCCTCCGTTCAATTCCCGTCGACAACCTGCGGTACCCTAAAGCAACCATTTTCCTTATCGGGAGCGTTTTGCAACAATTCATCCCGGTCAAAGGATTTTTCGCATTCATCCAGTCGAAAAACGTTCCGTTTGGACAACACGTGCTCCATCGGCTTCACAGCATCTGTATCCAGCTCTTTTAATTTATTCATGGAATACCCAATAATTGATTCCATATCCTTTGCCAGTCTGTCTGCTTCTTCTTCAGACAAACTTAGTCGGGCGAGTTCCGCCACATATTGAATGTCCCGATCCGTAATTGCCATCCCTGTAACCTCCAAGCATCTTGCTATCTGGATAGTGTAGTAAACTCAACTGTAAACTTACTTATTGTTGTTTGTATCGTATTGAGGATATTGTATAAAAATGCTTTCTTTATTTTATATCAGCATAAAGCCCTCGTCAAGACCAGCAATCCATAGCCTGAAAGGTCAGTTCCCGAAGGGTTACTGTTCACACCTATACTTGAGATATAGCTGTGAACAGTAACCCCATAGGCATTCTATGAAATTCAGTCCCTTGGCGCTTGAATAAGCCAGGAGCACAGATCATTATTTTGAACCGGTTATGATTACAAAAGGAGAGCTGTGCTTAGCCCCTGGTTTGGCGCGCAGAAGATGCCATCCGGTAAAAAAACCGATTTGCCTTTATTGATGGTATGTTGAAAGGAAGTCTCCGATATCGGTTATGGCCTGTGCCAAACCCTCCTTTTCCATTAACGCAACAATTCTGAAATGATCGGGTTCAAACCAGTTAAATCCCGTCCCTTGAACAATCAATATCTGTTTTGCCAGCAGCAGATCAAGCGCAAACTGCTGATCATCTTTGATGCCAAACTTTTCCTTCGAAAGCCGCGGAAACAGATAGAAGGCTCCCTTTGGTTTTGTACAGGAAACGCCAGGTATATCATTAAACATCCGATATGCAATGTTCCGCTGTTCATAAAGCCTTCCGCCTGGCTTTGCCAGATCGTTGATGCACTGATATCCTTCCAGTGCCGAACGAATCGCGTATTGAAACGGGACATTACTGCACAACCGCATTGATGCAAGCAACTGCAACCCTTCAATGTAACCCTCAGCCATGCCCCTGTTGCCGCTCAGCACCATCCAGCCAACCCTGAATCCAGCTATCCGGTGTGATTTGGAAAGACCACTCAAGGTAACCACGAGTGTGTCTTCGGTTAACGATGCGGGAGAGATATGCTTTTGTCCATCATATAAAATTTTATCATAAATTTCATCCGAGTATATGATCAACTGGTGCTTTTCAGCAAGGCGCACAATGCGTTGGAGACATTCCTTTGAGTAAACAGCACCGGTCGGGTTGTTGGGATTGATCAGTACAATCGCCTTGGTTTTTGTAGTGATTTTGTTTTCGATGTCCTGTATGTCTGGCATCCAGTCGGCTTGTTCGTCACACTGGTAATGCACAGCCCTACCCTGTGAAAGATTTACAGCTGCTGTCCACAAGGGATAGTCCGGTGCAGGAACCAGTACTTCATCACCTTGATTCAATAGTGCCTGCATGACCAACAGGATGAGTTCACTCACGCCATTGCCAATATAAACATCATCCAGGCCAATATGGGCTACACCCTTCCCGTTATAGTACCGTACGATTGCGGCTCTTGCCTCCTCTATTCCATTAGAATCGCAATATGCCTGTGCCTGTGCACATGTGATATTGTTTTTAACATCATCCAGAATATTCTCTGGAGCAAAAAGACCAAAAGACGCAGGACTTCCGATATTCAGCCTTGTAACCCTTATATTCGCGGCTTCGAGACGCCTCACCTCTTTTAGGATAGGGCCCCGTATATCATAGGAAACCCGGTTCAACTTGGTTGATCTTGTAAACGTTTTGTTCATAAAAAGCTCTCCTTCCATCTTTTTTGGGGCAATGATGATGGTTACCTCCTGTTGAAAGGAATCTCATCAACCCTACAAAACCTGAAGCATGCCCTTCAGCCGTTGGGTTCTGCCCATATGCAACATGAAGTCCGGAAAGCCAAAGGGTAATAAAAAACTCTTCCAATCCACAAAGGGACGGAAGAGTTATCCGCGGTACCACCCTAATTGACAAATAATGTCCGGCTTTATCCAGTACTATCATACTGTCCCTCTGTAACGTGAGAGAAACGTCTCTCCCTACTCTGTTCGGGAGGAGGCTCGGAAGCTGCCTTCGGTATGTTCACCTGCCGGATTCCCACCATTTCCGGCTCTCTGTGAGGTTAAGATACGTACTCCTCTTCTTCATTGCCTTTGGTTTTTCAGTTCTGCCTGCTATTCCATAACCGGAAAGCAGATTAATTTTTTCTATTATACCCCAATCTCGTCGTGTGCACAAGGGAAGTTTTTGAAATTTTCTGACGAATAGTTTATTCTCAATGGCAAAAGCTATGAACTATGATGATAGCCGTGGTGAGCAAGTAGAACAGCGGTATTTGCAGGAAACTGTTATTGAATATTTTGCATGAAAGGACAGGTTTTTGGTTTTGCGAATTGGATATGCGTGTCTTGCCATTGGGGTGCCTCATACCAAAATGAAAAGGTGCCTGATGAAAAACGCAACCGTTCCAAGGTTGATGGAACTTACCTGGCACAACCTGAACGCATTGGAGAATCTGGTAAATTACAATATCCGCACCGGTATTCAGCTGTTCCGCATCAGTTCCAATCTGATTCCGTTTGGTTCAAGTCCTGTAAATCAGCTACCCTGGTGGGACATGTATTCATCATGGCTTCAAACCATCGGTCATAAGATAAAGGCCAGCAACATGCGTGTATCCATGCACCCGGGCCAATACACCGTTATCAATTCATACAACGATGATATTGTTCAAAGAAGCATCGATGATCTGAACTATCACGCAAGGGTTTTGGACTGCTTGGGGTTGGGCCCTGAACATAAACTGATCCTGCATATTGGAGGCGTCTATGACAACAAGCAGGCCGCAATGGACAGGTTTATTGCCAACTATGGGCGGTTACCCAAGGGCGTACGCGATAGGCTCGTCATCGAAAATGATGATAAAAGTTATACAACTGGGGATGTTCTTGCGATTTCCGAAAAAATCCATATTCCAGTGGTTTATGATACGCTGCACAACTTGGTCAATCCTGGTCAGGTTGGTAAAAATGATGCAGAGTGGATCGCTAGCTGCCAACGTACGTGGCATATCTGGGATGGCCCACAAAAATTACATTACTCGCAACAAGCTCCCGGTAAGCCACCCGGCGCTCATTGCGACAGTATAGCAGTGGGCGAATTTGTCCATTTTATAAATACGATCGAGCATCAAGATCTGGACATCATGATCGAAGTAAAGGATAAGAACCTGTCTGCTGTAAAATGCATGGCGGCAATCAATATGTTGAATTCATAGCCGAGGTGTTGCGGATGTTACTTTTACTGTATATAAACAAAAAGTCCCCACCTCTTAAGGTGGTGGGAGTATGTCACGCAATACTTTCAGTTGTAATAATACGTTGATAGATGAGAAAAATAAAAAATGTCACTGATTTTATCTGAACGATATGAGGCGATAATATGACGAAAAAAATATTTCTTGTCTTTACACTTTTCATGGTCATCATAACGGGCACCCTGTTTTATGGTATCATAACAAAGGCAAGAAACGAACAGGAGCGCAGGCTGAGCACGATCAAAGCAAAACTCTCCGAACCAGACTCGTCCAGTGTCATAACACCGCTCCCGCTGCCCCGGGCTTTTCATACAGACCAGGGTAACCTGGAAGAGTCGCAGGAGAAACCTGAATCACTGACCAAGGGCCAACGTTATTATACCTCCCTGTCTGATCAGGATAGTAAGAATGTCTTGCTCATCGGAAAGGATCCGGCTTATTCCAATTTTGATACCCTGGTCGTTGTATCCGTTAATGAGAAGAATGAAACCATACGCTTGATCGATCTGCCAAGAGATATTTATATTGATTACTCCGACGCCATACTGGAGAAGCTGCACGATACCGCATACGAATTTTTTAACGAAAAAGGGTCCAGAAAACTGAATGCAGCTCATGTAGTTGGCAGAAAGATAAAGTACGCGCCTGAAAATGAACGTTTCTCAGGAAAACAGGACATCAATTTTATAACCGATCTGATCCAGGAAATCTTCAATATCAAAGTCGATGACTATATCGCTATCGAAACCGACGGATTTCGTGAAATGGTGGACTATTTCGGGGGTGTAGTCGTCAATGTCCCCTATGCAATGCATTATGATGACCCCACTCAGGATCTCTATATCCATCTGGAACCCGGCCTTCAGGTCTTAAATGGTACCCAAGCGGAGGGATTTGTCCGATTCAGGCAGGGGTACAACGAATCGGGACAGTTGGTCAGTTATTCCCGGGCAGACAATACCTTTCTTTTTCTGAAATCCTTTTTCAAGCAGCACGCAACGCTTCGAAATCTTGGGAAGACGGGCAAAGTATATGAAATCTTTAAGAATAATGCCAACACAAGTATCGAAAGCATTGGTGATGCATACCAGTATTCAAGGCTTTTGAAAAGAATACTTGAGAATGAGTATTCGATTGAATCGGTGACCATCGAATGCACCGGTTCCAGAATGGTTAACGACGCACTATATGAATTGATCCGCACAAAATGAATAGGCTTGAGCGGTCTATTCCAGAGAATTTTTATGGAGAATACCGTAAATTACCCTTTCTATCGCCAAAGCCCCCATTATGAAAACAAAAGGCATGATAAAATAACGGTATCTTACCTGAATTTCAATGAACAGGTACAAAAGAAAATTGCCACAGATCAGTACTAACAGAAATAACGCTTTTGTCCCTCGCAGTTGTTTATTTTTCAATAGGATGAGGCATGAAAAGGGTAAAAGTATAAATTGTATTATGTATAGTATCTTTTCAAAAGATATTATCAATTGAATTGCCTTGTCATAAGTATAATCTGTTGAAAACTCAAACACAGGCCGCTCTCTTTCTATATGCAGCAATGACCATGAGGTAGTCTCTGCATTTCCCCACATGATTCTTGATTTCTCCCAAAAGAATTGCGGTATACTTTTACATGTTTGAAGAGAATGGACAATAATTTCCCAGGATTCTTTTCTTCTCTCATTGTCATCCGGAATATTCAAAACGTATGAATTTTTTTCATTATACAATCCCTTTGATTCTGTATCCAATCCTAAAACAAATTTCCATTCGGGACAATTGTTCTTTATGCCATTGGGTGAAGCTTTCGTTACTTTGAACAGAAAAGAAGACATCTGAGATAATAGCACATATGAAAGAACAAGCAATAATACCGGTTTGAGAATACTGATAATCCCTTTCAAGCAATCTTCCTTAACAGCTAAAATGGCAGCATAGATCACAGCTGACAAAATAACCAGAATCCCTTCCGGCCGCATTAAGTTCCCAATGCAAATAAACACACCTGATAAAACATAATGCTTCGAATGGTTGCCCATCAGAAGAAAGTAAATTCCCAGCAATATAAAGAAAAGGGAAATGTGTTGGTTGGTTAGAAAAGAGGCTAAAGGAACCGGAGACGGATATATCGCATATAAAAACGATGTGATAAAAGCAGCGCGTGATGTCGAAACCTCTTTGGCCAATAAATAAACGATCAGATTCGTTCCTGTCATAAAAAGAACGTTTAGCAGTTTTAGGGCTATTTCGCTCTCGAAAAGCTTTACTACTAATGCTTCATAATATACAAAAGGAATCTGGTAACCCCAGGTAGAGAAAAAACTTTGACTTAACCATATTGGGTTATTCGCAACGATATCTTGTGCAGCTCGATATTGCAGCAAAAAATCTCCTGTCACTGGAGTCACTACCTCCAAAGCAAAAGTGGTACGAATGAGAAAACTAACGATGACAATGATGAGCGGCTGGAATTTGTCCGGCATATTGATACGCAAAAATAAAACCATCGCAGCGATGATCAATAATATGATGACACAGACTGGAAGAGCACTGACAAGTTTACCAGAAAACAGAAACTCTATATTATGATATACAATAATGGTTCCAATGATAAAAGACACTATGAAAACAGTTTTTTGAAGTAACAATGAAATAGAAATATTTTTTTTCTGAGTATTCTTTTTATTAACTTTAGCGTTTAATAGGAAAAGATACTCTTTACTTCCATTTTTCATGAAGTTCCCCTTTTAATTTATGACCATATAATTGTTGCCTGATTTTTACTTTTTTATTTATATGGTATCATATAACATCACGAATTGGAATATTCATAATTGGGATTTTTATACTTATCGGTTGATGGTACAGGAAGGATTTGTTTCTTCCGACAAGTCAAACTGCAGTTGATAAGTAAACTCATTACAAAATGGGAAGCAAACACAAAGGTTTACCGGACAAGCCTATTTTCATGGTCAGAAAATACACCGTTCACATATTAAAAAGGAGACAAATCCTGAAGTTCAGGATTTGTCTCCTTATAAAGCAATCTCAAGCGGTTACGTCAGACATTCGATAAGTAATTCGGTCTTTCGGTTCCTGTTATTCTATCGGCTTGTATTCGTAAGTTACCTGATCGTCGAAAATGGTAACGAGAATATACTGAGCCGCTTTTTTGTTCTCGGCGGAAAGATCCGGTACATCGAAGCCACAGGTTGATAAATAGCGCACTCCTCTGTCCTTCGTTACCTTGTTCTCCGTTCCTTTGTAGAATACCCATATGTTTTGAAACTTCCCACGGTATTGAACAAGAATATCCTGTAAGAGGCTGTATTCCATCTTATCGGTAAAGGTTTTCGGATCATTTTCAAGAAACAGGAATATATTCTCCCCTGTAAAGCTGTCCATCTGCTGGATAAGCCAGGACCACTGTCCTGTAGCGCCGTTCCTGAGGCTTTTCGCCCTCATATCAAGAGAAATAAACCTGGATCCCTGCATGTCCATGGAACTGTAACCAGTACCCGTAGCTACGGTAGGTTTTTGAACCTGGGACAGCACATTGTGAGAGCCACTTCCTACGAAAGCACCAATCTCAATATATTTGTTAATCTTATCTGCCAGGTAATCAGTCAGATATTTCTCAACATCATTTGCTGGTTCTCTCGCTTCGCCGAACACCGAGAAGCGGTAGTTCTTCTCCCCTGGCACAAAGGTTTTTGGCTGG
This sequence comes from Clostridiaceae bacterium, assembly GCA_012522505.1. Taxonomy (GTDB): domain Bacteria; phylum Bacillota; class Clostridia; order DSM-8532; family DSM-8532; genus JAAYJG01. The sequence continues at coordinate 10,907 of JAAYKJ010000019.1, read as the reverse complement.
TTCCTGTTGTCGACAGGTTCAGAATCGGCTGGCAAATTGTTAAAGTCAACCTGTGCTTGTGTTTTCAAAGTGAACTGCAAATCATCAAGGAAAATATGGCCTTCCTCGTTGATCGGAGAAGGATTAACGACATACAGACGCGTGACTTTTGCAGGTTTTTCAATATGTGCTATGTTTCCTTCTACATACCTCCAACCGGTCCAGCTAATCCCTTCGGAAAACATCACATATTTTTTTTCTCCCTTTGCATCAATCACCTCTGCACGAAGCCAACTCTTTGTAAACCTCCTACTGTAGGCCCACAGACCGATGGTTTCGGTTGCTTCGGGGATACTGATCCCATTTTCACCAAGCATCAGGTAAGCTGCCTGTGTTTCGGGCGCCTCTTTGAACACATAATCCAACCGTGCACTTGATAGACCCGAGTTTGCATAGTCCTTTGTGATCTCAGCACCCCCTGGAACCCAAGAGGGATAGGATGAAAACCCTACAGTACCCTTTTCAAAATTCTCTGCGACGATATTCTCCAATGGTTTTACCGCGGTTTCGGTAGTCATCTTTTCACGCTCCACCGTGATGACACTTAAATCGTCGAAATATACCGTTCCGATTTCGGCAATCGGATTAACCTGTACAAGATAGATTCGTGTGAGCCTGGCAGGCATCGGAACACCATTAAGCGGGATTTCCACATAGCGCCAGCCTTTCCAATCAAGCTTTGTAAGGTCTCCCAGCCTGTACACCCTATTTTGGCTGTCCTTTACCTCAATCCTGAGCCAGTTTGAGTTTTCCTGACTGTTATAAACCCAAACACCTACCCGGATAGCATTCTGAGGTAGTTCGATACCGTTCCCTGAAAATTCCACATAAGCCGCCCTGTTGGTTTCGGCCATTTCAAAGCTATAGGCCAGTTTGCCCGATTTTTCACCACCGTGCTTCTGTTCGGAAGATATGGTGTAAGAACCTGTCACCGTAGACGGATAAGGCAGGAAGGATGCATTTTGTTTTTCAAATGTGTCAACAAGGGTGCTTACCGTTGGAAGAACCGTTACCCCGCAGTATGCCTGAGCCTGGCCCACTGATGCCTGGATATATCCATAACCGGATTGGGTTGATACAAATGTATCTTCTGAGAAGAACCCAACACCGCCCATCGTTCTCCACTCTACATCACGAGGGTCTATCACTGCTTTGTAGCCCTCGGAATGATGGCCCATAACTGTAAAGGTTTTGCTTTCCTTTGTGATTAATGTAATATCCTGATGGTTTAGCGTCAGCATTGCAGGCCCACCTAATACATATACCGGAAATTCAGCTTGAACATCGCCTAACGTTGCAGTCACTTTTCCAGTACCATAGGTAGAAGGCTTCAGAATATTTCCTTCGAAATTGCCCTCGATACCTGATACTTCCCATTTTACTTCTTCCGGGTTGATCATCACAGGATTCAGATAAGCATCATACCCGGTTACTGTATATTCTCTGGAAGTATTGATAAAAACGTTGGGATCGACTGTATGGATTTCCAGCTTTGCCAACGGTGAAGGGGGGGCTGTAGAAAAAACGCCTATCGCATTGGGGATCCTGCGCTGAACACCATCACTGGGACTGTTTTGAACAACAAGACTACTCGTGCCTGGTTCTCTGGAAACCAAGGTAGTAGAACCGCCGCCGTCCATTGCCACTGCATTCCATGCCCCGATCTCCAGCATGAACGCAGCCAACTCCTGCATCGTCATACCGATACTGTGTGACTGCCTGCCATCAACGGCCACAAGATAAAGTCTTTTACCGTTTTGACTGCTTCCAACAGCTGTTCTGGGGTGCCTGCCAGCTACTTCGTGGGTAAAGGTTTGCGGAATTACACCATCAACCACAATCATCCCACCGCCGCTGACAGCCATTTTCATTTGTTTCCAGTCTGGTGTAGCATGAATATCGAAACCTACAGGATCGCCCACTTTGAAATTTTCTGTGATCTGCGGTGTGTTGTCCTTCCGGGTAATTACTACGTAACCGTTCACAGGAATGTCGGTAGCCGGCATATTCTGTCTAATTTCCTTCACAATACCGTTTTCAACAATCATCTCTGTAATATCGGGATAATAACCATCCCGGGTTCCGATGGTTGTTGTACGCCATTTTCTGTCGATAATGGTAAAGTCGGTATACCCATAGTAAGGTTCGTTATACCTCGCCGCGTTGATACACGCTCCATTGGGTGCGTAGACCTGGATGTTGGTTTTCCAGTATCCGAAAACCGCCGCATTGGCGTTATCGATCGCAAAGGTTGCCATATTATCTTTGTCAAGATTAAAGGTTGCATCGGCCGTCTTAATGTTATGTGACTGAACCATTGGGCCGATGGGATTCTGAAGGCCGACTTGCTCCGAAGCGAGGAAGAAGCTGCCGTTAATTCCCGCAATGGCTCCCCACTCGTTCATATGCTCCGATGTTGTCAGCGGTTTTTGAATGGTTTCTTTATTGGCTAGTGTGTCGATATGTACATTGGTATTATTCAGATCTGCAGTCAGAACATAGATGGTCTGCCAGCCCAGATCGGTAAAACGCACGATTTTCTCCTGGCTTACACCGGTTGTAATGTTTTTGCTTTCCGACCACTGATAAATAACATTATTTTCTGCAGGGACCTCCGTCGCCCTCGATACAACGGCAGTTGAGGAGACAAGCAATAGCCCCGACAAAAGAATGGCTCCTGCCTTTTTTAAATTCATATGTAAACCCTCCAACAATCTTTTCTTTCGTTTGTTTAATCTTAGACCTCTCTGACCGAAAATAGGTTCCATTCTGCGAGGTACGATACGCAGGCTCACCGCCTGATTTTGGTAATCAGATCCCCGCCAAAACGTGTTTTTTCCCCTGGTAGGCAAAAATACACTACCTTACTCTGTGGCTTAAGCCACTTAATAGGTGTGGGGGACAAATCTTACCCTTTATATTTTATCATGCAGGTGGATAAAAGACTACTGAAACAAGGTTTACGTTTTGATTAAAAAGATTACAAAAGAAAGACAATCGGGTTACAGCAAGTATATTCCTGTTGCGAAGATTAAGTATTATTCCGCTACAGCAGTATAACCCCCAACAACCCACCGAGCAGTGTCATAACAATTGGCCCTAGTTTTAGATATTTGCTGCCGACTATAGTCAAAGCAAATATCGCAATGGATGGAAGGCTGAATATTCTCCAGAAGCCTTCGGGAATAAGTGTGATATCGATAAGCGATGTGTTTGCGAAAAAAACGATAGCTGATGCGATCATCCCTACCGTGGCAGGACGGATTCCTTCCAATGCGTACTGAACCATGGCATTGGAGCTAAACTTGTCGAAAGCGGAAGAAATAATCATGATCAGAATAAATGATGGCAGGGAAACACCAAAGGTTGCGAATGCACTGCCTATAGCACCCGCTGCTTGGTAACCCACGTAGGTGGCGGCGTTTACTGCAATTGGCCCCGGCGTCATCTGAGATATGGCTACAACATCTGAAAATTCCTTCATCGTAAGCCCAAAAGCGCCTACCTCTTGATATATCATCGGAAGCATCGCATAACCCCCGCCGAAACTGAACATACCAATCTTAAAAAAACTGATAAAGAGCCGGATGTATTCGATCACTGTTTCTGCCTCCCTTTGTATAAGTTGCTGATGATACCAATTGCGCCGCCAAAAATAACCGCCCAAAGTGCATGAATATCGAGTAGCACCACCAGCGCAAAGGAAACAATGGCAATAGCTATCCCAACTTTGTTCAAAATTGCTTTTTTTGACATCTTTATCGCCGCAAGAAGAATGAGTGCAGCATAGGCCGCTCTGATCCCTGTAAATACCTTGTCGATGATGGGATTCTGTCGATAGGTAACCAGAACAGAAGCAATGACCAAAATGATGATAAAGGAAGGCAAAATGACGCCGAGTGCAGAAATAACAGCACCTAAAGTACCAGCAACCCGCCTGCCAATAAAGATGGCTGAATTGATGGATATAACCCCGGGTACAGACTGGCATATCGCAAAAATATCCAGAATTTCCTCGTCCGTTAGCCATTTTTGTCTGGTAACAACTTCTTTTTGAATCAATGGCAGCATCGCATAGCCACCACCGAACGTAAATGCCCCAATTTTAAAGAAAACAAAAAATAACTGAGTAAACAATTTAATGTCCAAAAATATCCTATTCCTTCCGTACTATGAAGACCCTGCAGTAACCCGGTTCAGTTTTTTACTGTCATACCTTCTCAACTTCTCCATACTCTTTCCCAAAGGCTTCGACCGTTACTTCACGCATGATCTGCTCCTCCTTTGGTCTGTCCATGTAATTGCGCTTAACCGAAACAATTCTGTCGGCCTCCTCCATTCCGTCAAGCACTTTGCCGAAGGCGGCATACTGGCCATCAAGATGCGGTGACTTTTCTATCATGATAAAAAACTGTGAACCTGCAGAATCGGGGTGCTGGGAACGCGCCATGGATATCACGCCCCGGTCATGTTTCATGTCGTTTTGAAAGCCATTAGCCAAAAACTCTCCTGGGATGGAATATCCAGGACCTCCCATACCAGTTCCCTGCGGATCTCCACCTTGAATCATAAATCCAGGAATGACCCGGTGAAAAATGGTACCATTATAGAAACCGGATTTTACCAAAGAGATAAAGTTCCTTACTGTATTGGGGGCTGTATCTGGGTATAGTTCAACCCTGATCTGGCTTCCGTTTTGCATTGTAATCGTAACAATTGGATTTTTCATGCTGTATTCCTTTCTTCAATCAGATTCCTAAGCCAATATCCGAAGCTCATCACGTGTTATAACCTGTAATAGCGCCAATTCACGTATTTTATTCCGTAAAAACGTTAGTTTACTTCGGTGGATTTTTCAATTAATAAAAACAAGGTTATTGTATCAAAAATGAAGCCCGGTTACAAACAGTTTTCCCCAATTCTCTCTTCCTATCAAAGCAAGTGTAATCAATTGCTTTCCCTCGTTCCACTCATATTAACATAAATTGTTCCTTGTATTTAGTATTTATCTCATTTAATGTATTATGAGAAAGGGGGAATACTAATGAGAAAAATAAAAGTGGCTGCAGCATTGTTGGCAGCTTTATTTCTTTTGACTCCTGCTATCGATGCACTTGGAGCCAATCGATACAATATGTCATATATTTACTTTGGGAATACGAACTCATATTATTACCATGTAGAAAGTACACAGAACACGCTGGATGAAATATCACCGAACTATTTCAATCTGAAGGACGATGGCAGCCTGGAGCTGACACTGGCAGTGGACACTAACTTTATTCATGAGATGCACAGCAAGGGGATTAAGGTAATTCCTTTCTTAAGCAACCACTGGGACAGGGAGAAAGGGATAAAAGCCCTGGAAAACAGGGAACTGCTCGCTGCACAGATTTCGGATGCCGTCATACAATTAAACCTGGACGGTGTGAATGTGGACATCGAAAATGTAACCCACATTGAGCGGGACATGTACACGGATTTTGTCAAAATATTACGGGACAAGCTCCCCGAAGGGACCACCCTCGCAGTGGCTGTAGCACCAAACCCGTACGGCATTACGAAAGGCTGGCAGGGTTCTTATGATTACGCCGCCCTGGCCGAATACAGTGACTATTTAATGATCATGGCCTATGATGAGAGTTATACCGGAGGTCCTGCGGGACCTGTCGCAAGCTATGGCTTTGTTGAAGCTACAATTAAGAAAGCGCTGACTCAGGTTCCGAAGGAAAAGCTTGTATTGGGCATTCCTTTCTACGGACGGTTCTGGAAGGAAAACGCTACAACAGGTGGCTATGGCCTTAGCAATACCGATGTGGCAAGGCTGGTGGGCAATTACAGCGGGAAGGTTTATTTCGACGAAAGAACAAAGTCCCCTTATGCGGTTATAACCATTGCTCCGTGGGATACAAAGCCTTACGTATTGGGTTCAAAGCTGGAAGCAGGCACTTATACCATATGGTATGAGAATGAAACCTCCATCAAGTACAAGTTGGGTCTTGTAAACAAATATGATCTGAAGGGTACCGGAAGCTGGAGCCTTGGACAGGAGACCAAGGATACCTGGAATTATTATGGATTGTGGTTGAACGGGCATTACTTCGAGGACGCCCAGGGACACTGGGCTCAGGGATCCATTATTTCCATGGCCGATAGAGAGTGGATGACCGGGGTTTCATTCAATATGTTTGCTCCGGACAACGTTTTAACCCGTGCTGAAGCCGCCGTAATTCTTGTAAGAGCCATGGGGCTTGAAAAAAAGGTGGATGATGAAGCAGGCTCTATAGCACAGTTTACCGATATTTCAGAGCATTGGGGAAGAAACGAAATAGAAACCGCAGCATGTCATGGTATTGTATTGGGAACCGGGGACGGGAAGTTTTCTCCGGACAAGCACTTAACCAGACAGGAGATGGCGGTCATGCTTGACAGAATATTGGTTCATCTGCAAGACGCGAACAACGCCCGGAATCCATATACCGACATCAGCAGAAAAAACAATTCCTGGTCTTATGACGCGATAGTAAAGCTAACACACTACAGTGTCTTCACGGGAAACCCGGACGGGACCTTTGGTGCTGGCAAAAACACCACAAGAGCCCAGATGGCGGTGCTTATGGAAAGAGCAGCACCTTATCTGAACGCTGATGAAGCCGTTCTCGCATCGAAATAGCAAAAGAGAAACCAATTTTATCAAATGCTGCTTCAGCGGGGGATTGCCACTAAAGTATCGGTTTATCCCCCGCATATTCGTGTTTTTTGCCCTCGCGGTAAAAATACACTTTCTCTATTCGTGGCCTTTAAGCCCGGGGCTTAGGAGGATTTGATGAATATGGGCTTCCCATATCTTTTGGAAATTTTTTCCTCGTTTATCATACAAAATCCCTATGCCAAATGCCGGAAAACGTGATAAAATATGCACGGAAGAAGGTGAAAATTTCATTGAAAGACGACAAGTACCTCACAATAAATCATTACTCCATCCGTTACAGGGAAGCAGGAAAGGGACCATTGATTGTTCTTGTGCATGGGGTCGCAGGGTATGTGGAGGAATGGGAGCCGGCTATGGCAATCCTTAAGGAAAAGTTCAGGGTAATCGCCTTGGATCTGCCCGGACATGGCTTAAGCGATAAACCGGAGGTCCCTTATACGCTAGATTTCCTTACAGATTCCCTGTGCGAATTTATCACAACCATAAGCACCGAAAAAATCATTTTGGCTGGTCATTCTCTTGGAGGAGCAGTTTGCCTGAATATGGTGTTTAAATTCCCCCACCTTGTTGAACGTCTGGTTTTGTTGAACAGCGTTTTTTCAAAGTTGCCCCTTTCTATCCGGCTGGGAAGCTTTAAATTTCTTCCTGGTCTGATCCGGAAGGTGCCGCTCTTTGTTGTGAAAACTGCAGCCAGGCGTACTTTTTGCAATCATAGTATGATAACCGATAATCTGTTGAGGGATGCTTATCATTACATCAATGAACCAGGTTCTTTGCGGGCTATGTTTTCCATTATTCTCTCAAGCATATCCCTGTCCGGATTGAAAAAAACACTCTTAAACACGTTTTTAATGGAGCTAAGCCGCGTAGAACTGCCTACCCTCATTTTGCACGGTGATAAAGATCGGATAGTTCCAAACGAAAACTCTAAACAACTTCACCAATATATTCGAAACTCGGAATGCATTTGCTTTAAAAACTGTGGTCATTCGCTACAGTCTGAGTGCTACAGGCAATTCTGTGAACAGCTAATCAGGTTTGCACAGGAGAATGCGGATATGAGAAAAGAAGCCCGTCCGTAATCATTGGTCAGGCTTTTTCCATACATCCTCACTGGTTTGTTACCTTTTTACCCATGAACAGGATACTGCCGGCTTCATTATCCACGATTGCAAAAAAGAATGGGCGGTCTGCAATGAATGACACTGGTTCTCTTACAGAGGTAACCTTGACTTCAATGGAAGTAACAGCCGCAGCCTCGGTTCCTTTTTCATTTACGTCCACTACTGCCTTGTGAAGAATACTGCTGATGAGAATATTATCAGCTATTCCCGAAAAATCAGCGGTTTGGGAAAATGCTTCCATTATTCCCAATCCAGACAGCACTTCCTTCAATTCCTTTTTGCCATATTCCATCTTGAATTTTGGAATCTGTAGTTCTACATCGGACACTGGTCGCAGATTTTCTTGAATTTCCTTCCACTTGTCATGATCCATGCCGTGTATCCACTGGTTGATATCTTCATGTGGCAGGATGAGAACCATGCTGATTTTCTCGTCACCATAGGGAAGCCGGACAGCTTTCAGTTCCTCATTCTGAAAGTAATCAATCTTTCCATTCCTGCGCATCATGGGTACCCTGCCTGTTGATCCATCTAACGAATGAAAATTCTGCTCTTTGGTTTCTTTTTCCTCAAATTCCGTCGTCCATTCACCCTTAAAATAAATGGCATTAATCAGGTACATAATGGTATCTTGCGGGATAGGTGGCGTTACAATTTCGGGGATCAAACCATTGGTTTTTTCGTCAACCCAGCTGTTGATAGTCTCTGTGGCCGAGGGCTTATCGAAATCAAGCGCCTGCGCTTCAGCTGATAGGTACTTCTGGTTCATTTCTACAAAATCCTTCTTGATCTCAAAATTGTTTCTGGTCCAGATGGAATTTGCGTTTCGCAGTGTTACCTTTTTATCCAGGTTTGTTAGCCTGTTAGTTTCCCACGCATAAGCCAGGTTTATGTCCTCCCGGGTCATGCCGTCGTAATGCAGAGCCTTTTCCATCTCCGTCCTGGTTTTGCCCTCTGCTCCGTTCATCGCCATCGTTAACGCGCTGGAAATGGAGAAGGGCGATATAAAGATATTCTCCTTAGCGTCCTCTTCATTCAGCTTTTTGAATAAATCCCAGGAAAATTTCTGATTGGCAGCAACCAACCTGTCGTCTTTTACCCCATGCACATCATCGCCTTGGTTGGATTCGTTCGCTTCCTCTTCGGAAGGTGATTCGGAATGATTTTGATCATCAACAGCCGGCTCATCAATCGGAATAACAGGGAATGTACATCCAGCAATAAACATGGCAATGATGATAAGCATAATAATATAAATGTTCCTTTTCATTTCATGATAACCTCCTTACTTCCTACTGTTCTCTGATTCATTAGACATGTTTTGGTGAAAAATGTTCCATGCAAAACGGGATTCAAAAAGCCTGATCCACAAAATCAGGCTTTTCATCAAATGCTCGCAGCGTAAGGCGTATTTCGCAAGAAAAAACGTGTGTTGTACACAAATCGCGCAAGCCTCATTGAACTGTTACATTTGGAATCATCCCATAACAATGAGAACATTGCAGCTGGAACCTTCAGCAGCTAATGGTATCTTGTTGCATTCCATATCGTCAACAATGATTTTTTTGACCCCCTTGCATATTCTGTCTGGGTTTCTAACCTCAATGTGATACACCGCTCCGCGGAACTCTCTTCTTGCACGGAAGCCATCCCAATCCGAAGGGATACATGGATCAATTTCCAGGCCTTCATATCTTGGCCTAATCCCCAAGATGTACTGGCTGGATGCAACCATATTCCAGGCAGCAGCACCCGACAGCCAGGAGTTTCTGCCGATTCCGAACTGGGGGTGCTCCTTGCCAAGAATATTCTGGCAGTACACATAAGGCTCAACCTCCAATAAATCGGCCTCCTTGTTTCGTCTTGCAGGCAGCACCTGCCTGTAATACTGATAAGCCCTGTTTCCGTTCCCTTCCATGGCCTCAGCCACCATTGCCCACGGATTTGTATGTACAAAAATGCCGCCGTTTTCCTTTGTTCCGGGGATGTATGTTGTAATCCCGCCCATATCAGCGTCATAGCTTATAAACCCCGGGAATAATTTCACAATACCATACTCGGAGTTCAGGTGTTTGTATACGGCATCGAGGCATTTTCGGCTGAATTCACCCTCAGCTACATGGCCTAGAACCGCCCATGTCTGGGAGTTGATAAAAATCTTGCCAAACTCATTCATCTTTGAGCCGATAACCTTACCATTATCGTCAAAGGCCCGTACATACCAATCCCCATCCCAACAGGTATCCTGGATGGCTTTTTTCATCTCTTCATACATCCCTCTGTACCTGACCGCAGCCTCATCCTTTTTCAGGTACTTTGCCAACTCAAGCATTTCCAGAGCCGCGCGGCAGTAAAGCATAGAGGTGAAAACACTTTCAGCGATCCCTTTACCAGTATCCAGATTCAACGTGTCGTTCCAGTCTGCCCTTCCTGCCAGGGCCAAGCCATGAGGCCCCTTCCAGGTATTTGTAAAGCAAAGGGCTTTGTCCAGATGCTCCCAGACTGTATCCAAGGTCGTTTTATCATTATAGAGCACCTTCTCATCCAGAAAATCGAAATCTCCGGTCTCTTTGATGTATGCGTTTACAGCCAGCGCCAGCCATAGATGGTCGTCGGAATACCAATCAAACTTCTTCACAGGCGCATCTCCGACACCACCCTCTCCAGTTAATGGAAAGAACAAATGATATATACGACCGTCGGTATATTGGCATTTTAGCAGTTTCCTGATCAAGTCCCTTGCTTCTCCGGGTATCGTATGCATAACGCCCAGAGTATCCTGTGCGCTGTCCCGAATGCCCATCCCCCTGCCCAGGCCAAGCTGATAAAGAGATACGAACCGGGACCAGTTGAAGGTTGTTTTGCATTGGTATTGATTCCAGGTGTTTATAAACAGGTTCATCTCTTCATCCGGTGTTTCAACCTGCAGCTTTCCAAGGTAGCTGTTCCAGTGTTTCTTTAAGCGCAGGAGCGCTTCATTTGCAGCCCTGCAATTCAGGTATTCCCTGATTTCATCCCGGATCGTCGTTTTG
>JAAYKJ010000169.1 GCA_012522505.1 Clostridiaceae bacterium | reverse complement strand
TAATCAATCTTCATATGGACACCATCCAGATCAAACCCCATAAAATTGGCGCACCTGTAGTTCGGAGAGACCACACCTTTTTTCCGGCACAAAACTTCATTCCGGAACCCGATGGGTATGCCTCTGATACAGTTTTTACATATTCTATCCTGCGATTTGTTATTCTTCATATTCATCAAACCTTGCTCAAATATAAGCATATTATAGCACAGCTTTGCCGGGAAAGCCGGTTACGGGAAATAGTGAGAGCCACTTTCAGGGTAGCTGATTGGCTGGATTACTCGCTGGTATATTATCGATTGCATGCAGTTGCTTCCACTGTTATAATGAAGAAAACAAACCGAATAAAAACTACTGGTCTGGTATGAGGTAATGGATGCAGAAAATTAAAATTCTTCGGGTGCGGTTTATCCCCATGGAGGAAGTGGATATTTCAGGTGACGAAATCCTTTTTTTGGATGATAACAAAATGGTTACCCGGTGGGATCCGATTCATCCCAGAGACGATTTCGCAAAAGGCTATTCTTGTACCTATTTGAAGGAAGGGTATAAAATCAGCAAGGTGATGAACAGTGCCAAGGAGGTTAAGTACTGGTATTGTGACATAATCAGTGTTGAGATAAAAGATGGCGGAAACCTGTATCGGCTGGTCGATCTGCTGTTGGACGTAAAAATCATGCCAAACGGTCAGGTCATAGTAATGGACATGGATGAATTGGCTTTAGCAGCAGAGAAGAAGCTGATAACACAGGCCATGGCGATCCAGTCGCTGAGGCAGTGTGATCGTTTGCTGAAGAGGTTATATTCGGGAGAATTGTTACCAGAGGTCGAAAAAACCTTCAGAGAATACTGTGAGTAGGTGATGGAAATGCGGTCTGCGTCAGAGGAATATATTCAAGCCAGAAAGTTAGCTCTTCGGGAATATTCCAGCTATGTCTCTCAGGGGCGTAACGGGTATCTGCCTTATTTGGACGGAATTGTCAAGAATATAGAAATTGCTTCAGAAGTTGATCTGGGAATCGTTGATCTTCCGATAAGGAAGGTAAAGGGTACATATACATATATGCGTAGCATCTGTTTCTCCAGAAATTTTATGCCCTTAATGGATCCAGGAACTGAATTTTCATTTAAGTGGGAAAGGGTCTACGAAGCTCAAATCATTGAGGGGCTGCGGGAACCGATTAAGGTATATGAGTTTTTAAACTGGTTTTATGTGGTCGAAGGAAATAAACGTGTCAGTGTTCTGAAATACCTTGATGTATATGGTTACCACGCCAATGTGATTCGGATGATTCCGAAATATGATGAGAATAATAAGGATATTCGAATCTACTATTCTTTTTTGAAGTTTTACAAGCGCACGGGCATCAATTCTATCTGGTTTTCAGAAGAAAAAGGATTTGATGAATTATGGAGACTCATCCGCAGCTATGAACCTTCCAACAGGCTGGTGAAAAGGGATGAAAGGTTCAAATATTTTCAGAGTGCCGTTTATGGTGTGTTCAGGAAGGTTTATCATGAGCTGGGAGGTCAGAATCTTCCCATAACAACGGGAGATGCCTTTTTGGACTACATCAAGATAAATGGTGTTCCCGAACAGTTTTTCGAGGAAGATCTGAGACCTTCTCTCCGAAGATTTATCGTGGAGCTGGATTACTATAAAATGAATTCGGATATTGAAGTTCAAACCGAACCATTTTTACCGGATGAAAGGAATCTGTTTGATCGTCTCACAAGTATCCGTCATGATGGAAAGATCAAAGTAGGGTTTGCTCTGGCTAAGGATGTTCAGACCTCCAGCTGGTCGTATGCTCACGAATTGGGGAGGATGCATCTGGAAAGGGTCATGGCGGATCAGGTTGAAACTGTTTCTATTACGCAAGTACCTGAATCCATCGAGGCATATCATTCACTGAAAGAGCTTGTGGATCAGGGTTGTGCCGTCATTTTCTCAACGAGCCCCCCCATGATCAACGCCACTTTGAAGATCGCGATGGAATATCCGGGCATTGTTTTCCTGAACTGCTCAGGCTTATACTCCTTCAGGCATGTGCGAACCTATTTTGGCAGGATCCACGAACCCCGTTTTCTGTCGGGTATTGTTGCTGGAGCCATGACAAGAGCGGACAGGCTGGGATATATCGCTACCTGTCCGACACCGGAAGTAATCAGTGGTATCAATGCTTTCGGTCTGGGAGCAAGGCTGGTGAATCCCAGGGCTGAGGTCTTTGTGGATTGGACCGGTGAATGGGACAATGCTGAAAATTCAAAAAAAGCGGGAGCACGATTATCGCAGCAAGGCATCGATATTATATCCCATCATAATACCCTGGCCAACCGGAAGTTTTCCAGAGAATATGGTGTATATACGTTCATGTGCAATCTTGAAGACAAAACCTGCATCCCGGATAAATACTTGGCCGTTCCAGTGTGGAACTGGGGGATATTTTATGAAAAAATGGTCCGCAGCATTCTAAGAGGAATGACCCGTCCTACAGCGGAGCTTTCGGGGAAACGGCAAATCCTTAACTATTGGTGGGGGATGGATTCCGGTATATTGGACTTCTTTTATTCTAAAAGACTTGTCCCTGCTCAGACGCAAAAGCTGATTAGGCTTGTCAGAGAAGCGATTACGGAGGGGAGGTTCCATGTTTTTACAGGGCCGATGGTTGACCAGCAAGGAAATCTACGGCTTCCCGAAAATAAAGCAGCAACCCGGGAAGAGATTATTACCATGAACTGGCTCCTTGACTTTGTGCATGGAGAAATGCCGGAATATTGTGATTACGACCTGTCATCCGATCTTTCCACAGGAAGATTATAGATTAAAGGGGAATACTCAGAGATCGAGCAAATAGTACTCGTAACCATTCACGATGGTTGTTTTGTTGTAGGTGGTTATTCTTTGTTGCCTGCCATAATTCATGTGCATATGGCCATGTAGCATATATTTTGGCTCGAATTTATCCATTAGGTAGATAAAGCTCTTAAACCCCAGGTGGCACAAATCCTTTCCGTCGCCGATCCCATAAGCGGGGGCATGGGTTACAAGGACATCAAACCCCTTATGCTTCTTTATCTGCCCTTTCATTTTCCGAATGCGTTTTTCCATATCCTTATCGGTGTATTGGTGCGGCCGACCGCTATACATCATGCTGCCCCCAAGCCCAAGAAACCTGAACCCTTTATAGGTGACAATTTTATCCTCGATGGAGTCGCATCCCTCTGGAGGATGGCGTTGATAAGTAGTATCATGGTTTCCATGCACGTAAAATACAGGCTTGTTGATCATTGTCACCAGAAAAGAGAGATAACTTGGTTGCAGATCTCCACAGGAGATGATCAGCTCAACATCTTTAAAACGCTCCGGATCGAAATGATCCCAAATATATTTATTTTCCTTGTCAGCCACCACCAGAATTTTCATGTCCACCTCATAGTCTGTGAAATGTGTCGATACGACGTCCTTTATAACATCAACACATATAGATATTTTAGCAGATCATGCATGGGATTCATAGCATTTTAATGATTTGTAGCAAGAAGCCCTCCATCTATCTGGTGATAGGAGTGTATCACAGATGGAATTTCTTTTGCAGGTATGTTCTGAATTCCTCATTGCTTTGTACAAAAAACAGCAAAATGGCCACCGGAATTAGTACTCCGGCTACAATTAAAGACCAGAACAAAGAAAAAGTGTTATTAATAAAACGGTTTAGAATGAATTCGGTGCCAAGGCAAAGAAAACTGATGGCAGTTAATATGAGCCCCAGTAAACCCACTCGTTTAGTATAGCGTGATAGGATCAGAACAAATATAGCCAAAATAGCTATCAAAACAAGAAGGGGGATGGCAAGATTAAAAAACCAGACGCTCTTTGTCGCCTGCTCAATCAGATACAGGAACAGCCCTGTGCTTATCGCACCAATGATGATGATAAAGGCCGGGTTCTTATGGCGGAAAAGAAAGGCCAGCAAATAATAAACCCAGATCAGGAGCAGTGAGGCTACCGGGTAAACAGACCAGGATAAAAAACCTCCCGAATAAATATCAAGGGAAATCAAAAATAGAATGATGGAATAAATGTCAATCGTAACCACCTTCATAAAGCTGTAGCGCTTCATTAGAGCCGGATAAGCCATCAGTATCCAAGTAAGGAGCAGTGAGGCTACGGGATAAAATGCCCATGTAATGGTGTTGTTGCTGCGAATATCAATCATCAGGCATACAATGACTGGAATGATGATAAGGAATGTCATCAGGTAAACAAAAGCCTTGCTGGGAACAAGGTTCACATGTTTCGGCTGTACTTTCTGAATGCGATCAGGGTATCTTTTTTTCGTCTCCTCCGTTATGTCCTCGGGGTAGTATACCGGTGTACTACACAATGGACAGGAGGTTAAATCCAGATCCAGCTCAACACCGCATTTTACACAATATGCCATACCAACACCTCTTATATATTGCTTTCAATGGTTACGTGAATGCCCATTTTAACGAGTTTTGTAAAAAAAACTCTTTCAAGTTCAGGATCACGAACCAAACGCCCAAATGAAATATATAGCTTATCCTTAAATCCGGTAACCGAACAGCCCGTTTTATTAATGGGTCCGGGACCGGGGATGAAATCGATTCTGTCCACATGCTGCTTCATTTCCTCTGGCATTGTAATCAAACCAAGATTGGAGATGGTTCCAGAGCATAAGTTCTCGCCTAGCCTTTTGTACAGGAGCGGGACAAAAAGCTTTTTCAAAGGCAGAGGAACTATTCGGACCAAAGGATTCCGCTGTCCTCCAACATTTCGGCTTAGTTGCCGGCTGATGGACTTCTCGTTGATCTCCGCCATCATGCTGTTGTTTACTATTTTCAAGATTTCATCAAAGGAATACTCCCCAAGGCGGGGATCGATCCTGGGGATAACAAAGAGAGAAAAATTGCGCATGGTTTTGGATGGATATATGTTACGCATATTTACAGGAACCTGAATCGCAATTGGTTTTTTATGTCGAGGCTTTTTGACGGTCTTATCCTGTAAGAACTGGGCTGCATCCATATATACGGCCGTCAGTAATACAGTTAGGGATACTTGCCTTTTCTTCGCTTCAGCAAGGATATCCTTTAACGGTATAATTCCTGTAACAACATAGTATAACCCCTTTTTAACCAGTTTACCTTTTGGATGAAATGCGGATTCCCCTGTTTCGGGAAGGGGTAGTGCGGGCTTGTAAAAGCGATTGTACGCATCTTCAAATTCACCGGGATCGGGTTCCTCGTCAGCGGTTAATATTCCGGTTCGATCCGTAAGGTTCTTTCCTATTTGGTTGAAATATTCGAAAAGTAAAGACTTCAAAAAGGTCACTCCACCAGTGCCATCGGTCAGGACATGGCAAAATTCAACCGCTATCCGTTGATGATAGAACCTGACCCTGAACAGGAAGTTCCGGTTTAAAAGAGGAGTCAAACGACCACAAGGGTATTGAACATCCTTTTCAACCTTTGGTGTTTTCGGATTGTGCTCCAGATAGTACCAGAACAAGCCCCTGTTCAGTCGTACCCTGTAATAGGGGAAACGTTTAATTATCTTAATCAAAGCAGCCTGCAAGGCAACAGGATCCACTTCTTCTTTCAATGTTGCGGAAAACCGGAACATGGTTGTAATCCTTGCCGATTGAATGGAAGGATAGATAATAGCGGCATTATCCAACCTGTACCAGCCCGGATGCTTTTTCCTGGGTGTATTTGCTTTCATCTGGGTTCCTTTCCGGGATAAAGTATCACTAATGCTCTTTTGACTATCCATATGGTTTACGCATTCTTCACCTAAAAGTCAAGTATCTGTTTTTCGCGTATGTAATCACTGCGTGAAGAACCGAATACATATCAGCTTTCGCAATAATACTATATCATATCACTGCAGAAAGCTGCAACGGGCAGTGAGGGCCTTATAATGAGATTGAATCAATTGCAAGCAATAACTTCTGTTGTTATAATGAATATGAATGTAAATCAAAGGAGAGAGTGATTATGGCGAAAAGAGGAAGCTTCCCCATGGGCGGTAGAGGTGGGGGCGGTATGAATAATCTGATGAAACAGGCAATGAAGATGCAGCAGGAGATGGAAAAGGCCAAAGAAGAGCTGGCTGAAAAAATAGTTGAGGCCTCTAGCGGGGGGGGCGCCGTTAAGGTGACGGCAACCTGCGATAAAGAAATAAAATCCATTGAAATTTCTCAGGAAGTTGTTGATCCTGATGATGTTGAAATGCTTCAGGACTTGGTTCTGGCTGCCATAAAGGAAGTGCTGCGTAAAGCTGACGAAGAAAACACGGCGGTGATGAGCAGGTTTACAGGAGGAATGGGAAACATACCAGGACTTTTCTAATGGTTTGAGAGGAAGCAGGGGCAGGCTGTAGGTGTTGCCTGCTGGTTGTAATCGGTGCCTAGCCGACCGTAAGCGGTGCCTGCTGGCTGTAAACGTTGCTTGGCTGGTCGTAAGCGTTGCTTGGCTGGTCGTAAGCGTTGCTTGGCTGGTCGTAAGCGTTGCTTACTGCTCGCCCATTGTGATGGTACTGCTAAAGTAAAAACATGACTTGCATTACAGTGGTTATATTGGCAGTAATTACTTCCATTGATGGGTGGTTAGATCTTATCCACGGATGATCCCATTTCAGTACTACAAAATAAATTGCTTGGAGAATATTATGAGCATGTATGCGATGCCAGTTGCTAAATTGATTGATGCGTTCGAAAAGCTACCGGGAATAGGCCATAAAACTGCGCAACGGTTGGCTTTTCACATATTGGGAATGCCTACGGAGAAGGCAATGGATTTTGCAAAAGCCATTGTTGAGGCGAAAAGAACAATACAGTATTGTTCTGTCTGCGGTGATCTTACCGATACGGATCCGTGCAGGGTCTGCGGAAACGAAAAAAGAGACCGTTCCATCATCTGCGTTGTTGAAAGCCCCAGGGATGTTGCTGCGATGGAGAAGGTTCGGGAATACAAAGGGCTGTATCATGTACTGCATGGTGTTATTTCCCCGATGGAGGGAATCGGCCCCGACGACATCAATATGAAAACGTTGATTCAACGTGTTGGCGGCGGGGAAACCCGTGAAGTTATTCTTGCTACGAATCCCGATGTGGAAGGTGAAGCAACCGCAATGTATCTGGCCAAGATCATTAAGCCTTTGGGGGTTAAAGCGACCAGAATAGCCCATGGTTTACCCGTGGGCGGGGATTTGGAGTATGCTGATGAAGTAACGCTGGCAAAGTCTCTGGAAGGAAGAAGGGAAATATAAATGATGTGGGAAATATTTCCTGCAATATTTCCCTTCAATTAGTGAGTTGTGGTATCATACAATTGAATACTATTCAGGAGGAGAATCATGAGGGTACATAAAGCAATAATTCCTGCAGCCGGGCTAGGAACACGTTTTTTGCCGGCGACCAAGGCACAGCCGAAAGAAATGCTTCCAATTGTAGATAAGCCAACAATTCAATTCATTGTTGAAGAAGCCGTTGCATCAGGCATTGAAGATATCATTATTGTTACAGGAAGAAGCAAAAGAGCGATAGAAGATCATTTTGACAAATCTGTTGAGCTCGAAGAGGATTTAAAAAAGAACAAAAAAGAGGAATTATTGGCCCAGGTACAGGCTGTTTCAAATCTGGTCAACATTCACTACATCCGTCAAAAGGAACCAAAAGGATTGGGACATGCAATATACTGTGCAAAAACCTTTATCGGAAACGAGCCCTTCGCTGTATTATTGGGTGACGATATTGTCAAGTCCGAAACACCCTGCTTGAAACAGCTCATTCAGATATATGATCAATGCAAAACCTCGGTTCTGGGCGTGCAAAGGGTACCTGGCAGCGAGGTATCAAAATATGGTATCGTTGCCGGAGAAAAGGTGGGTGAAAGGGTATACAGGGTGAATGATATGATTGAAAAGCCTGAACCAGAGCAGGCACCATCCGACATTGCCATTTTGGGCCGGTACATCATATCTCCCGCAATATTCAAGCAC
This sequence comes from Clostridiaceae bacterium, assembly GCA_012522505.1. Classification (GTDB taxonomy): domain Bacteria; phylum Bacillota; class Clostridia; order DSM-8532; family DSM-8532; genus JAAYJG01. Next base: position 15,399 of record JAAYKJ010000169.1, on the reverse strand, counting down.
CTGGAGAATACGAAACCGGGGAAAAACGGGGAAATCCAACTGACAGACGCATTAAAGGAACTAATGAAAGATGAAGCCCTGCATGCATATGATTTCATCGGCAAAAGATACGACGTGGGAAATAAAATAGGCTTTCTTCAAGCCAATGTGGAATTTGCCCTGGAACGTGACGATCTGAAGGATGAATTTAAGGCTTGGTTGAAACAGATAATTAAGGGATAGTAGGGGTATTAGGGGATAGTACCACGGTCGATCCTGTTGTGAATGTCACTCAAAAAATTACAAGCAACATAAAACTCTCTGAAAGGATCAACTACGTGGCTTTCCCTGCGCCCCCAGCAAATGAAGAATGTTATTCTTCATAATCAATTCATGTCTGAAAAAAACCTTACAGCATCTTTTTCCACCATTAAGGTGCCATATTCATTGAGATATCCTTCAAAAAACAAAACGTTCAGGACACGATCCCCGTATTCTGCCAGTGTACTCTCGATTTTGGAGAGATTTTGCTCCACCCCGTCCATCCTCTTCAACACCAGATAGTAAGAGCCCTCGCAATGGTATACCGAGCTGTCCCCGCTGTAGATCGGGCTGAGCCGGGACGACAGCTGGCACAGATCTTCAAAGCTGTCCAGGTTGTATATCATTATGGTAGAACAAATGGCGTTTGTTTTTCTTTTTATTCTCAACTCATTCCGACGGTACCGGTTCTTAATAAATTTATGAATGGACTCAAAATCACCATCATCATCAATTCTTGTTATTGTGATAACAAAGCCCTGTTCAACGTCGGTAACTGCTTCAATACATAATTGGGACTCGTGTGTTTCAAACCCCAGTTCCAATTCAGCCTGCTCCATTAGATCCCAAAAAAGTTCTTGAGTCTCGGGAGAGTTGTAGTTGAAGGAGGATAAGTCGATATCTCGCTCTTCCAGGTCGTCAAAGGTGACGAAGATGCGTATTTTATTTTCACCTATTTTTTCAATTCTCATATCATGCATCCTCAGTTCTATCATTTTTCCATTTACTGAATTCACTTTGTTATGAAAAACCTTGCCGTATTTCCGGCGTGATACTTGTTGTGAATGGTTTCGATGTTATATGCATCGGTCAAGAACTATTTATTCTTAACACTATTATACTTTGAAATAATAACATTGAGAAGTACCAAAATTATGATTCTAAGCCAGTTTCATTTCAATTAACGGGTTTCCGGGGTTCACACCCGAAATAATCGGTATCGATTATCTATTTATACTATCATATTTCCCCAGAAAACGAATGGTTAATCAAAGAAACAGGAACAATATATACAGGGCACCGTAATTTCTGTTGCAGAAGGGATCTGGCACGCAATTCGCGCAAGCGCCCATCGAATGGCATAACCGTAGTGCTGTAGAAAGTACTATAAAAACAATTTTACATAATCCCGCCCTTGGAAAGAAAATGCATTGAATCGGACTTTTGTGAAAAAGCTATTCCATAATGGCTTTTGCTAGTGTATAATGTTGTCTGATATAGACATATTAAGAAGGATTTTATGAGACGATTAGTTTTGGAGTCGCAGTCTCCAAGACGTAAAAAACTCTTGGATCAGATAGGAATACCTTTTACAGTATTTCCCTGTGATGTTGATGAAACAATTGATGAAGACGTTACACCCTGCAAGTGTGTGGAAATTCTTTCAACCAGGAAAGCGGAGTATGCTGCCCGAGAATTTTCTGAAAGGTTATCCACTGTTGTACTCGCTGCTGATACGGTAGTTGTTCTTCACGGGAAGATTCTCGGAAAACCAAAAAACCGGGATGAAGCCTTCGAGATGCTATCACTGCTGGAGAATAAATGGCATCAGGTTTTAACCGGGATAACCATGATCGATGTTGAATCGGGCAGAAGGTTGGTCCATGTGGAAAAAACAAAGGTGAAGATACGTAAGCTGACGGCTGATGCCATATGGAACTATATCGACAGCGGGGAGCCTCTTGATAAAGCAGGCGCATATGGGATTCAAGGGTTGGGTGCTCTTTTGGTTGAAAAGCTGGACGGCTGTTATTTTAATGTTGTTGGTCTACCTTTATTCAGTGTCTCTGTGATGCTCTCCCATATGGGAATTGATTCACCTCTGGACAGAAATCAAAGACAGCCTGAGGCAGATGCACAAAAGGCATAATCCGCTCTTTTGTTATGTTTATCGAAACGAAGTTGTTTGAATAATGCTTGTTTACTTGAGCAAGCCGGTACGGTGTACCATAAACCATACAAAAGCGTAGAAAGGAAGAAACGAACCATGTTTTCAAGAGATATTGGAATCGATCTAGGAACTGCCAATACATTGGTTCATATGAAAGGGAAAGGTATTGTTCTTCGGGAGCCCTCCGTGGTTGCCATTAATAACAATACAGGTGATGTGCTGTCTGTTGGGATTGATGCAAAGAACATGATCGGTCGCACACCGGGCAACATTACCGCTATCAGGCCCATGAAAGATGGTGTTATCGCCGATTTTCAGATTACACAGGGGATGCTGAAATACTTCATCCGTAAGATAATGGGCCGCAATATAATGATACGCCCAAGGGTGGTTGTTTGTGTTCCTTCCGGGGTCACAGAAGTTGAAAAAAGAGCGGTTATCGATGCTACACTGCAGGCAGGAGCAAAAGAAGCATACCTGATAGAAGAACCAATGGCTGCTGCAATAGGCGCAAAGCTGCCAGTAGAAGAGCCATCTGGCAGTATGGTTGTGGATATTGGCGGGGGAACCAGTGAAGTGGCAGTAATATCTCTTGGTGGGATTGTTGTCAGCCGTTCGCTGCGGGTGGCCGGAGACGAGTTGGATGACGCTATTGTTCATTATGTTAAAAAGGAATATAATTTAATGATAGGGGAGCGAACGGCCGAGAATATCAAAATCCGGCTTGGTTCAGCAAGCCAGTTGGAGCCTGAGGCCAGAGTAAATATTTCGGGGCGTGATCTTGTAACTGGACTTCCGAAGGATTTATCCATCAGCTCAGAGGAAATCAGGGAAGCATTATCAGAGCCGGTAAATGCAATTATTGATTCCATCAAATACACTCTGGAAAAGACACCTCCCGAGTTGGCAGCAGACATCATGGAAAAAGGAATCATGCTTACTGGTGGAGGGGCTCTTCTACAAGGACTGGATAAACTGATTTTGGACGAGACAGGTATCCCTGTGAACATTGCAGAGTTCCCGCTGGATTGCGTTGTGCTAGGTACTGGAAGGGTTCTAGAAGAAATTGAAGTACTGAAGAATGTATTGCTCTCTTCAAACAGGAGCAGATAACAAAGAGAAATCTATCACATAATTCGTAAAGGATGTATTTCTTCGGTACTCCAAAAGGGAAAAGTCCTCTTGATTATTTTGGAAAGGGGTCTGCCTTTTGAGGAGGTTATTTGAAAACAAAGTATTTGTTATAATTTTGGTTGTGCTGTTGTTGTTTGTTCTGGCTGCATTTACAGCAAGCGAAGACAGCAAACTAAGCGTTGTGCGGAATGTTCTTACCGTTCCCTTAACTCCCATGCAAACAGGGATCCAAGGTGTAGGCAACAAAATCAAAGATTCCATTAATTTCTTTAAAGATGCAAGAACTGCCAGGAAAGAAAACGAAGAATTGAAGTTGCAGATACAGGAAATGGAAAGGCAGTTGGAAAAGGTTCAAAGGTTACAGGAGGAATACGAAGAACTGAAAAAACTCCTGTCCTTTAAAACACAGTTTTCGCAGGACCTTATTGGATGCAACATTATCTCAAAGGAAGCCGGAATATGGTTTGAAATATTCACGATAGACGTGGGAAGCAGGGACGGGATTGGCGTGAACGATCCCGTTATTAGTTCCGACGGGCTGGTCGGAAGGGTTTCAAAGGTTGATCTGCTATCATCGAAGGTTGTGTCCATCATCGATACCGATAGTTCTGTAATGGCAAGGCTGTCAAAATCGAGGGATCTTGTGGTTCTAAAGGGTGATGAACAGCTAAGAACCAGAGGGCTTTGCCGTCTTGATTATATTCCCCCCGATGTGGATGTATCCGTCGGAGATAAAGTAGAGACATCGGGTATGAGCAGCTTGTACCCAAAAGGAATCATCATCGGGGAAATTGTGGAGATCATTCGGAATGAAGGTCAATTTGACTATTATGCTATTGTCGAGCCTTCGGTAGATTTCAGAAGGCTTGAGGAGGTTGCGGTTATCAAGGTGAATGCCGAAGAGGAGAAGCTGCCATGAAAAAAAGAATTGCAGTCCTTGCCTCTCTGGTCTATCTGACCTGCTTGGTACAAAGCACAATTTCAGGTGCCATTGAAATTATGCAAATAAGCCCGAATTTTCTCATTGTGACAGCGGTATCTGTAGCACTTTGCAGAAGTGATATGGAGTCTGCATTTATGGGTTTGTTCTTTGGGCTGGGAATGGATATTCTGGTTGGCAGGACGTTGGGCTGGTATGCGATGTGCCTGTTTTTAGTCTGCTTGTGTATTGGATTGGTCAATGACAAACTGTACAAGGATAACCCGCTAATCCCGATGTTTTTTGCATTTTTCTCATCGATGACGGTGGAGTTGATGTATTACTTCATCAATTCTTTTCTGAAGGGATATAGGGATATATTGTTTGTGATGACAAACCTGATTCTGCCTGAAAGCATATATAACGCAGTCCTTTCCCTGCTGGTGTATCCCTTGGTTGTTAAGATCTATAAAAGGCTTGATAAACATGACTATATCCATGCCAGGTTATAGAGGATGATGACGATGAATTTAGATAAAGATATTGAAAAAAAGAAAATGCAAGACCTCAAAAGAAGGTTTATCATCTTTTTTGCAGTCGTGCTCATTACCTGTGGTGTTTTCCTCAGGCATCTTGTTAACCTGCAAATTGTTAGTGGTCAGGAAAATCTGGACAAGTCTCTGAAGAGAATTGTAACCAATGGTGTGATTTATGCCAACCGTGGCAATATCTATGATAGGAACGGCATACCCATAGCAGGAAATCGAATGGGTTTTTGCATTCAATATGTGGATACGAGAATGTCGGATGCGGACAAAAATGAAATGTTTCATAGGCTTACAAGGCTTCTGGACAGAAATGGGGACCGATACCGGTCAACGCTGAAGAACATTATCGACTTTGACACCTTTTCACTTAAAATCAAACGTGACGGCCTTATCAATATTATTGGCCTGAACGATACAGATAAGGGGATGCTGCTGGAAGCGAGTGAAAAGGACATTTTTAAATATATGCGCGAAAAGACCTTTAAGATTGATCCCAGCTATACAGACGAAGAGGCGTGGAGAATTATGGAGTTTCGTTATGAAATCATGATTTATCCTGCCACAATACGGGATCCGTTACTCATTGCTGAAGATGTATCCATTGAAACGGTTACACAACTGGAAGAGCGCAATGCCGAATTTCCCGGGTTCACGACATACACCAGACCATTCAGGGAGTATTATGATGCTGAGCTGGTGGGGCATGTCCTTGGGTTTATGGGAAATATTGGTGATTATTATGAGCAATGGTCGAAAAGTTATCCGGATTTGGGCTATCAAATTCATGATCAGGTAGGCTTGTCTGGGATTGAATTATCCGAAGAGCAAGTTTTAAGAGGGATAAATGGAAAAACTCGCAAAGAGGTCGATACCGAAGGCCGACTGACTTACTATGAGGTAGAGGTGCCCCCAAAGCCTGGTCAAGATATATACTTAACGTTGGATCTGAATTTGCAAAAAACCGCATTGGATTCGCTGGAACGAAACATTCAGTTGATTCGCGAAAGGGAACACAAGGATAATTTCCATGATGCAAATGCCGGTGCTGTGGTAGCCATGGACGTAAACTCCGGGGAGGTCCTGGCCATGGTCAGTTATCCGACTTATGACCCTACGGTTTTCCTGAAAAGTGATATGGACGCGATCCGTGCATTATATAACGGTCCGAGCCTTCCTACATGGAACCGGGTTACCAATGGGAAATATGCGCCAGGTTCAACCTACAAGCCAATTGTGGCCATTGCGGCCTTGGAAACCGGAATCATTAAACCAGAGACGAAACTTAACTGCCCTTATATGAAAGAAATTGGAGGACTTATCTGGCGGAACCCGGAAGGATATCAGAGGGAAATCAATTTGGAAAGGGCATTGGCAACCTCCAGCAATATGTTTTTTTTCCAGATAGGTTTTAGCACCGGAATCGATAATATCGTAAAATGGGCGAAGAATTTTGGTTTCGGGAAAAAAACCGGGATTGAAATCGGTGAATCTGTGGGTGCATTGGCATCAAGAGAGTTTAAACTGGCGAATCTGAAAGAAGGTTGGGTCCCCGCCGATACCGTAAACGCTTCTATCGGGCAGCTATACAATGCATTTACACCTATCCAGCTTGTAAATTATGCATCAATCATAGGTAACGGTGGAAAGATGTACCGTCCGCATCTGGTAAGGAAGCGGGTAGACTTCTCCGGTCGTGTATATGAAACAGAAATCGAGTATCAGCATACTGGTGCGAAAAAAATTACCATCGAAGCCGTTCAAAAGGGCATGGTTGCAGTGGCGAATTCAGAAGACGGAACGGCTGTAAGCACCTTCTCCACAAAGGAATTTCCGTTTCTCGTTGCAGGAAAAACAGGTACAGCTGAAACAGGGCATAGAGGAACAGAATCCAACAATGCGCTTTTTGTCTGTTATGCACCTGCGGATGACCCGCAAATCGCTGTGGCAGTGGTTGTGGAGAAAGGTGTGTCGGGGGCATGGACTGCACCTGTTGCCCGGGACGTTCTGATGGCCTATTTTAACATACAGGAGCAGGCGCATTAATGCTGATACCTGCGTATAGATCCTGTGCTGGTTTTGGATAGATTGGTTTCCGAAGTGAACGTATGAAACATAGTCACCGAAATTTGACCAATGAAATAAAAAACATTATTAAAGAAGGGTTGGACAATGGATAACAACGAGGCAAAAGGAATTGCATTTAAAGGAACTGCGGAAGCACTGATTATTCTAATTCCCGAAGAAATGGAAACAGGTTCGATTATGGAACAGATTGCAGAAAAGGTAAAAGCCGCCGACAAATTTTTTCGGGGAGCGAAGCTGAAGATCATATACCGTGGAAAGGTTCTGTCAAAAGATGAAGAAGAAAGACTGGTAGCAGTCATGACAGAGAATAGCGGTGTTATCATCGAACATATCCGGCATGAGGACGCACCTCCAGTGCCCGAAAAAGAAAAACCCCCGAAGCTTTCGGGAATGCCTATCCGGAGGATATTTTTTAAAGAGTTGCAGGAAGGGCCATGCAAGTTTGTTCGGGGTACAATCCGAGGTGGCACACGTGTTTTCTTCGAAGGGAATGTGGTTATTCTGGGAGACGCAAACCCGGGCAGCGAAATTGTTGCATCGGGAAATGTTGTTGTAATGGGTGCTTTGAGGGGTATGGTTCATGCCGGTGCAGATGGGAACAGGGAGGCAATCGTTGCTTCGCTGAAGCTTTGTCCGACGCAATTGCGCATTGCAAATTTGATAACAAGATGTCCCGATTCCCCAGAGAATGAACAAATATTACCCGAAATTGCTTTTATTAAGGATGAAATTATTTATGTGGAGCCTTTGGGTATGCGATAATTTCCACGCAGGTTAAAAACTATATTTTTGTTGTTATACCAATGCTTTCAGTTGACAACATAATCAAAAACCGTTATAGTTTTTATATAGCTATGTGGTGCTTCGTTGTTTCGGGCAACTATTTAGAAGCAGTACCTGGTATAAACACATAAGGGATTTTTGGTTTCCTGACAGAGGCCTTTATATATCGAATAAATCGTTTCAGGAACCTGAAATATGGTAGTTTACTTATCCCCTATCAAATTGAAAATTAGCTTTTTATAAATGCGGAGGAATGAGTATGGGTGAGGTTATCGTTATCACTTCCGGTAAGGGTGGTGTTGGTAAAACGACTACCACTGCAAATCTGGGTACCGGGTTAGCAATAAGCGGGAAAAAAGTAGTATTGGTCGATACCGATATCGGGTTGAGAAACCTTGATGTTGTAATGGGGCTTGAAAACAGGATAGTCTACGATCTGGTAGACCTTGTTGAAGGTGCCTGCCGAACCAAACAAGCACTGATAAAAGACAAGCGTTTCGATGGGCTTTTTCTGCTCCCTGCTGCACAAACGAGAGATAAAAACTCTGTAACACCAGAACAAATGGTAAAGCTATGCGATGACCTCCGTGAAGAATTTGATTACATCCTAATCGATTGCCCCGCTGGGATAGAGCAGGGCTTCAAAAATGCGATCGCTGGGGCGGACAGGGGCCTTGTTCTTACAACGCCTGAAGTTTCCGCAGTAAGGGATGCAGACAGAATCATTGGTCTGTTGGAAGCCAATGAGCTGAAAAACCCGTGTCTTATTATCAACCGCGTTCGTCCAGACATGGTTAAGAAAGGTGATATGATGTCGATCGAGGATATCATCGATATTCTTGCCATAGATCTAATAGGCGTGGTTCCGGATGATGAAAACATAATAATATCTACAAACCGTGGCGAGCCTCTGGTTACAGACGGGAAGGCCATGGCGGGGAAGGCATATCTGAATATTACACGCAGAATAATGGGTGAAGAAGTACCTTTTATTGACTTATCCGGCCAAGACGGTTTTCTTTCCAAGGTTAAAAAATTGTTCGGCTTCAGAACAGCTTAGGAGGGGTTTAGATGCTGGAGATGTTTAATAAGCTTCTTCGAAAACGAACATCGAAAGATGTGGCAAAAGAACGGTTAAAGTTGGTTCTTATCCATGACAGGGCGAATGTATCTCCTGAATTTCTGGAAATGGTTAAAGGTGAAATCATTAAGGTAATTCGCAATTATATGGAAATCGATGAAGATGCTTTGGACATTCAGCTTACGAAAACCGTAAGTGAAGAAGGCGAAGGGGTTGTTCCGGCTCTGATTGCGAATATTCCAATAAAGAGCGTTAAGAGCTGTGGAAGGTAATGTTTTCCCCTGTTTTCAGGTGGAGGCTGAAATGAATATTGCATTTATTGCACATGATAATAAAAAAGAGCTCATGGAAGCTTTTTGTATAGCCTATCAATATATTTTAAAAGAGCATACCTTATTTGCGACTGCTGGCACAGGAGCCATGATCTCCGAGGCTGCAGGCCTTTACATAAATAGTCTTGATTATGGTCATCTGGGTGAAGAACAAATTGCTGCCAGGGTTGCTTATAACGAAATGGACTTGGTGATCTTTTTTATGGATCCCTCACAGAATGAGCAAACGCTAATTGGTTTTAACACCATTCGGGCATATTGTGACACACACAATATCCCTTTTGCGACTAATCTGGCCACCGCGGAAATATTAATAAACGGTTTATACCGTGGCGATTTTGCGTGGCGTGAACTGGTGAAGCCTTCAGCCCCAAAATAGATGGCGTTATGCAGATGGAAAATCTACACCATCTGTTTCAAAAGGCTCATCTTCAATCGCCAGTTTCTGCACAATACCCGTGTCTTCTTCGGTCGTTTCAGTGATTGTATTTTCATCAATTCCATCATTATCAATATACGATTGATTATTTTTCAAATGCGCATAGGAACGCCCTAGAAGCTCAAGTTTCTTCTCGTGACCCTTCTGTGTCAACCAAAGTTTGGTCAATTCCCGCTGCATGTTTTCTGTAAGATTATGTAGCAGCATAATTTTTTTTTGCAGCTCCTTTATTTCAGGGTACTCTGTGTTTTTTCTGATATTTTTTTCGGATTTTCCAACGGAATCAGGATGTTCTCGCTTGTCAAGGCTGCCAGGCATTTGGATATGGTTTACTTCCTGAGCTGTTTTTTTCAGATACCCGGAATATGCGTTCCTGTTCAGGAAAGCCAACTGATACCCCCGCGAAAAATTTCCCGGAATCTCATAACATGAAAGCATATTCAGCTCTTTTACATCATTGCTGAAATAAATGAAACAAACCAGCATATTCCCTGTACCAAAGGGATATAAAGCTTCATCTGTCCAGTGTTTCCCTTGGTCATCAGAGGTTCTCACATAGATACTGTTAGAGCAGATACGAAAAAACCACAGTGTTTCGCAATAGTAAACAAGTCCTGTATAGCCTGGAGCGGAATTTCCCTTGTACAAACACTCGTCAGTTTTTTCCGTACCCAGCTGTCTGTAGACCACCTGGAAGGAATTCTCTGAGGAAACCTGGTATATGAAATGGATTTGTTTATCGATGCAGATTGCACCCGAGAAAAGAATTTCATGTTCGGAAACGGCAATCTTATCCGGAGCATTAAAGATGCACGTGTTTTCATTAAACGTCCTATGGTATAAGCGCTTAACCGAGCTTTCATTGTTGGTATAGAACAGGTGGCACTTTTCCTGACTGTCGACAAGAACATGATAGTTTTTCCCCGGACCGTCCACATAATCAATTGCGATCGGCTTTGTAGGAATATCCTCCTTGATGGTTTGCATGGACAGCAAAAATCTGTTTTGATAATTGATTATGTAAAAAAACAATACCCGGTTACCATGGATCACCAATGAAACGTGCTTCATCCAAGGGGTTTTATCTTTGCTATTGAGGATTGGCTGTATCTCAATCTGTCCATTGCGCCCATGCCCATAAAGAATACGACCGTCTTTGGATTGAAACACAAAATGAAAGATATCATTCTTGTCCAATATGACGGAAAAGTCATGAATGGACAACTCAGAGAGAACATAACCCCGAGACCATATTCCACCGTCCCCAAGCATTCTTACGCATATTCCGCGACCCGATTCATAAAAAACATGGTAGGATACACCAAAGCTGTTTTTTAGTATGATCTGCTTTTGTTCCGGGTTATACATCTTAATCCCCCTATCTGCCGGTGGTCAACCTGAACACCGGTGATGCTTTGTCCCACTATATATTTATTCTTGAAAATGACTATCATGACCACGGGGAAATGAAATCTTGTTTCTTTACCTGTCTCAACGGTTTGGTCCGTTCAGAAAAACGATAAAAAAACGGCTTGGATTCACAAAAAAAGGTTGCGAAACACGGGTATTTATTCACCAAAAAAAACTAAAGACATATTATAAAATTGAGATACTATTGACTTTGGGGGAATGTATTATATGAGCAAAGAGCGGGTAGTTGCCGGTCTTATCGACGGTGAGGACATTTGCAGATTAAAAGAAGCTGTTTGCGTACAGGTTGAAAAGGTATACGATCATTGCAGAGAGAAGGATTGTATAGAAGATGCTGAAGTGGATTTTTGCGAAGATGTACAGTGTATATTGGACAAAGCCATAAAGGTAAGGGTAAAAGATGCTGAAGTAGTAAAGGTATTGGCGGATCTCGATGATGTACCGTTCAGAAGAGGATTCTTTACTGTCAATGTACGTTATAAAATTAAGCTGCGGGTTGAATTCTGCTTCAGGGATCAATTCGGGAATCTGGTCACATCTGAACCAAAAGTTGGATTTGTTTGGTTTAACAAGACTGTATTCCTGTTTGGCTCGGAGGGTCAGGTTAAGATCTTCAGCACAACCGAGCCGGAGCTTAAAGTTTGTTCTCCGAACGCAAGTGACGGGGATGATTGTGGTGTAACATTACAGCAGGATAACCTGCCTATTGTAAAGGTGGAAGTAGCAGAGCCTTTGGTTTTGAATGCACAGATTAAGCGTATACGCTGCCATAAGGGGAAAGAAAACTACAGTTATGAGGACAATGACGGGCTTGGAGATGATAATGCGGTTGCAGGAAGAAGGTTCTTCCCTCCAATGAGCGTTGTGGTAACAATCGGGCTGTTCTCAATAATCAAATTGACCCGAATGGTACAGCTGTTAATTCCTGCATTCGACTTCTGCATTCCTACCCGCGAGTGTGTTTCTGCCAGAGAAGAAAATGCATGTGATCTTTTCGATACCATTGATTTCCCGTTTGATCAATTTTTCCCGCCCCAAATCTTTGATTTCGAGGGAATTGAAGAAAAAAGAGATCGGAAAGGTAAGAAAGATGAAAGGGAAGAAAGAATTGAAATGGCAGACGATGGGGACGATAGACGTCGCAGAAGGTAGGCTGGTAAACGAATCATTCCATAAGGGGAGGGTAGAACCTCCCCTTAGTTATTTTTGCATGAATGTCTCCTAAAGGTGAACACCCTGAACAGTAACCTTTTTCTAAGTAAGGGATGAAAGATTAATAATGTAACTTTACAGAAGGCTTTATTATTCGTATAATGATAATGCTAAATATTACCGTATAAGGAAGGGGAGCGAAAAGGTTGAACAGGGTAAAAATAATTGGAGAACCACTTAAGAGTATTCCTTGGCAGGAAAAGCCGGACCATTATGAAGGGGTTATTTGGAGACATGACCAAAATCCAATCACGCCACGAAACCCTACCCAGAAAACAGGTAGGATATTCAATAGTGCTGTTGTTCCCTATAATGGTGAGTTTGTAGGTGTTTTCAGAGCAGATCAAAAGCATATGAAAGCATTTTTACATATGGGCTGGAGTAAGGATGCTCTTCATTGGGAATTCAGCGATTCAGAGATTCACTGGAAGGATGAAGAAGGGAATCCTGATGATCCGTATTATGCTTATGATCCAAGAATCATAAAAATAGGTGATACTTATTATATAGTCTGGTGCACCGAGTTTGGTGGTGGTCCATCTCTGGGTCTTGGCATGACGAAGGATTTTGTTAATTTCACACGGCTTGAAAATATGTGCCTGCCATGTAACAGGAATGGTGTTTTGTTTCCGAGAAAAATTAATGGCAAATACTATATGCTCAGTCGTCCAAGTGATACAGGTCACACTCCTTTTGGAGATATTTTTATAAGCGAAAGCCCAGATTTGGTTTATTGGGGAAGACACCGTAAGGTAATGACCCGGGGCGGATCAGGTTGGTGGCAGAGTGTCAAAATTGGAGCTGGTTCTGTTCCCATTGAAACGACGGAAGGCTGGTTACTGTTCTATCATGGTGTTGCCAGCACATGTAATGGCTTTGTATACAGTTTTGGTGCTGCTGTTCTTGATATTAACGAACCCTCACGGGTGCTGTTCAGAACAAGGGATTATCTTCTGACACCTGAAATGGATTATGAAACTACAGGCTTTGTTCCGAACGTTGTGTTCCCCTGTGCAACCCTGACCGATTCCGAAACGGGCAGGATTGCAATTTATTATGGAGCGGCAGATACCTACGTGGCTGTTGCTTATACAAAGATTGAAGAATTGATGGCCTATATCAAGGCAAATTCTGAATTATGTCCGGGTGATCGTGGAATAGTCCGGTAATATAAACCTGTGTCCTATCATGTGTCTGTTTCTGCCGCTATGGAGTTGCATAGCGGTTTTTTACACGCAGTAACTGCATACCGAAGCCATCCGACGATTCAATGGGAGCTTGCCACTGCCCGTGTGAACACAGACCGTTCAACAAAAAGGCAACCTAGTGCTTGATTAAACCGGTTGATTCGGCAGATTCTGTATACTATAATAAAAGTGATTGATCTGTGGGATTTCTGTGGTGGATTCTACGATCCATAAACTGCTGCCTGAACAACTATAGCAGGATAAAAACTTATTGAACCGGGTAAAGTCACCCTTACCGGAGTTAGAAAACAGTGAGGCATTATGTTCAAATTTGATCGAAAAAAGATGATTACGGCGATTATCCCTTTTTTTATCTTGATCATATCCTGGATATTAGCCATGGAATCGATTGAGTCTTTGAACAAACTCAATGCTGTTTTTATGACGCTTCCTTATTTCTTGGCTGTTTTTGCACTCCTTCTCAGTGTTTGGTTTCAGCATAGTCGTGTCTTTTTTGCAGTTTACATCCTTTTTTTCACCATGTGTGTGGTTCCGTCACTAACAAGATTGAATCACAGGGCCCTTACCAATGGAATTTCTCTTGTTATACCGGTTGCTTTTATTTTGCTGGCGGTGATGAAGGAGAGAGGAATCACCAGTAAATATGGTCTAATGAAAGGATTGTTTTTTTCTGCTCTCATTTTTTTCGTTCTGCTTGATGCAGGAAGAAAGAGCCCTTGGCTTGGAAAAATGAAGACAGCCAACCTTATCTTTAAAACATCAGAAGAACTGGAAAGCATATCCCGGTGGGGTGTTTTTTTGTTTATATGCTGCCTGTGTATTCTTCTGACTCGGCTCTTCATTATTGGGTCGGATATGGATATTGCATTTGTCGGAGCATCGCTGGGAAGCTTTATAATCCTTCATTTTGCAGGATATCAGGACGTGTTATCTATCTTTTATTCAGCTGTATTCTTAATATTTATTATCGCGTTGTTCCAAACATCATATTCCCTTGCATTTCATGATACACTGACCGGGGTTTTGTCCAGGCAGGCATTGGAACGGGAGATCCTTCAGTTGGGTAATAAATACGCTGTTGCTATGGTAGATATTGATCATTTCAAGCGTGTTAACGATAAATATGGACATAATGTGGGGGATGATGTTCTGAAAATGGTTGCATCCATGATAAAGAAGAACGTGGTTGGTGGCAAAATATTTCGGTATGGTGGTGAAGAATTTGTTATCATTTTCTCCAGGAAAAGCGTGGAGGATGTCTTGGATGTAATGGAACAGTTGAGGATAATGATTGGAAAACGTCCATTCGTTATCAGAAGTCCAAACAGACCGGGGAAAAAGCCCAGAAACAGAGACCATTTGGAGGCAAGTACGGACAAGATACGAGTAACCGTCAGCATCGGAATCGCTGAGAAAAGCGAAAAGCTTCATACCGGCCATGCCGTTATTGAAGCTGCCGACAAAGCGTTGTACAGGGCGAAGAGAAATGGCAGAAACTGTGTTGTCTGTTAAAAGTAAATGGATTGTTTTTTGTGTATTGATAAGCTATAATGTATACATTGTACATAGCAGTATTCCTGCAATCATGCACTAAGTATCATATTGTACTCCCCAGAGCTTAATTTTCAGCGGCAGGGTATGACATAGATGCTTGCAAACTAAAATCAAAATAAACACATATTCCTTCGCAAATCTGATACAGGCTTAGGCATTACGTGACAGAATTGTTTTCCGGGCAGGCTTTTCGAAAAGTTCATGTATAATTCATGAAGTTACTGTTAAGAGGTATCTGATGAGAGATAGATGTGCAATAATAGGAAACATTAGCGTAATGTAGCTTAGAGATGTATAGTCAGAGCGAGGAAATGCAAGCCGACTGTTTGAACAAAAATGCAACAAAGTAATATAATAAAAGCATTTTTGTGAGTTTCGGCTTGATAGTGCTTTTGCTTTGCAAAATGCACTACATTAATGTTGCGTCTTTTAACGCTCTGCGTTAAAAACGCTTGAGCTGAACTATACAGCTCTTGCAAATG
>JAAYKJ010000018.1 GCA_012522505.1 Clostridiaceae bacterium | reverse complement strand
TTTTCTTCCGGCTTTTTTGTAGGGTTCTCTTCAGGCTTTTCTTCCGGCTTTTCTGTAGGGTTTTCTTCAGGCTTTGTCTCTGCGGCAGGTTTTTTACCTGTTTCAACAAACCATTTTTCAACAATCTCATCGAAACGCATTGAAAAAGCAGCTGCTTCTGCGCGGGTGGCATTACTTCTCGGATTGAAATTGCCGGTTCCGTCTCCCTGGAAAAGGCCACAGCTCCAAAGCTCTAATACCGCTTCCTTCGCATAATCCGAAACGCTGTCCAAATCTGCAGGAATGCTTGTGACTGTAGCTTCGGGATAGGGAATTTTGTAGGCGTCAAAGAAACGAACCATTAACACTGCCATCTGCTCACGAGTAACCAGACCATCCGGATCAAATTTATCGTTTCCAACTCCTAAAGTAATCTCCTCTTCTTTTGCCCATGCTACATAGGGACCATACCAGCTGTCGGCCGGAACGTCATAAAATTCCTGAATTCCTTTGTAATCATCAGGATTAATCTCTGCTATACGGCCCATAATTGTAACAAACATGGCACGGGTCATGGACCCTTCCGGAGAAAAGCTTGTGTCGCTTGTCCCTTTAAAAATATTATTCTGAAGAGCATACATTACGGATTGATAAAACCAATCCGTTTCCTTCACATCTGCGAACGGATTTTGTACAGCCCCAGTCTCTGTTGATGCTTCCGTGTTCTGCGCCCCTGTTGCCAGTGCCTGAAAGGACAGCATTGGAACAATCATGCATAGCACTAAAAGCATACTAATCATTCGTCTTTTCATTTTCTCATTCCTCTCCTGATTTTTGTAAAGTAAACCGAGTCAACAGATGGCTTCTGCCCCATCTATTTTCTTGTTAATTACGTATACCGCCGATTTGACGGATACGGACTTGCCGTTAATCAAGAATTTCGTGTTGCCTGCCGTGGCGGTGTCTGCTGCAAACACTACCGTCGGCAGTGTTGCAAGCACCATGCACAGGTAAGCAGGATGCTCTTAAGTCTTTTTTCCCATTGAACGAAACCTCCTAAAGATGAACAGATTGGAGAAGGACTTCCCCGCGCTCAATATATCATTCATCTCCGCTGGGAAACCATCTGTTGCATGAAACATTATTTTTTCGACATGAAACATAAACAAGGGGCAGCAGACTGTCTGAATTCTAAAGATTCACACAGTCTGTAGAATATGGATAATGTCCGGATTCAATGAGCGCTTGCGCAAATTGAATGAGGGATATTTTATTTGTATGTTCATCAAGGAATTTGGTTTGTAAGACGGCTAGCCTTTCGGCTTTCATTTTTACATGTTACATGAAGCTGCCCATCCATTTGCTGGATTCATATAACCCATGTTCAATTTACAACTTTAATTTCCATTTGTTAATAGTCAATCATGGTACTGTCCTTAGCGATCTTTTGCCCATCGCCATAGATTCTGAAACCACATTTGCCATAGCAGTGTATTGCTCTCAAATTGCTTTCTCGAACATCAAACCTGACATTTCTAAAAGCGATTCTCTGTTATGTGCCAAGCAATTCACCCCTTGATTCTGATCTTTATATACTTAAGCTTGCCAACCTGAATAACGTCCCCATCGCGTATATCAGCAATTTTGAAAGTATCAATTTTGTTACCATTTACTTTCAAAGCTCCTTGTGAAATAAGCCTTCTGGCTTCACTATTACTTGAAGAAGAACCTATCTGTACCAAAAGCTTTACTGCATCGACTCCATCACTATCCATCATACCACGGGAAATCTCGTATTCCGTAATGTTTTGCGGCATTTCGCGTCTCTGAAACACCATTCTGAAATGCTCTTCTGCCAAAGCTGCTGATTCGTGTCCATGGTATAAAGCTGTTATTTCCCTTGCCAATTCCATCTTTATATCCCGTGGATTTACATCTCCTGTATTTAATGATGCCTTCATATTTTCCAAGTCATCTGGATGAATATCTGTAACAAGTTCAAAATATTTTATGATTAAGTTGTCAGGAATGGACATAACCTTTCCATAAATATCATTGGCTTCTTCATTGATTCCTATATAGTTCCCAAGGCTTTTGCTCATTTTCTCAATCCCATCAGTACCTTCAAGAAGAGGCATGAAGATAGCAATCTGGCTTTCCTGACCATATTCTTTTTGCAGGTTTCTACCCATTAAAATATTGAATCTTTGCTCAGTGCCTCCAAGTTCGACATCAGCTTTAATTTCTACTGAATCATAGCCCTGCATCAAAGGATAAAAAACTCATGAACCCCTATGCTTTCGTGCTCCTGAAACCTGTTCTTAAAGTCATCCCTTTCAAGCATTCTTGCAACAGTACACTTGGATGCCAATCTGATAACATCCCCGAAATTAAGCTTTGAAAGCCATTCACTATTAAATCTGACTTCAGTTTTCTCTTTGTCTAGTATTTTAAAAATTTGTTTTTCATATGTCTTTGCATTTTTCACAACCTCCTCCCGGGTTAGTTGCTTTCTTGTTTTGGATCTACCTGTAGGAT
Organism: Clostridiaceae bacterium; assembly: GCA_012522505.1. Classification (GTDB taxonomy): domain Bacteria; phylum Bacillota; class Clostridia; order DSM-8532; family DSM-8532; genus JAAYJG01. Next base: position 1,223 of record JAAYKJ010000018.1, on the reverse strand, counting down.
CACCAATCATTCCGGTAAAATCACCAATAATAATGACGGCATTATGACCTAAATCCTGAAACTGCTTAATTTTTCTCAGAACAACTGTATGCCCGAGGTGAATATCCGGTGCTGTTGGGTCAAGTCCAAGCTTTACTGTTAGAGGTACACCTTTCTTCTGCGCCCTCATCAATTTCCCCCTTAGCTCATCAGGGTTAATGATTTCATCTGCTCCTTTCGCAATGATTTTGATCTGTTCATCAATTGAAACCATATTAATGCTCCTTTCGCAATTTATTAAATAAAAAACTCCCGTCATCTGAATTACTCAGAGGACGAGAGTCTTATTCCCGTGGTACCACCTCAATTTATCAACACTTTACAGTGTTCACCTTATCAAGGACTAATGCTTCTAAAGCACGCTATCCTTTAGCACGATAACGGGTGCAGGGTTCCGTCAGCAGCCTACTTGGTTCATCCTTTCGGTGTGATGCTCAGAGATGTATTCAGAATGATGTTTTCCGCCCCTCGCACCAACCGGGAACTCTCTGTAGAAACCAAACAATCTTACTTCTTCTCATCAACGCTTTGAAGTATTCATTTTTGTCTATTATATATTTTGTACAAATTGTCTGTCAACTATATTTATCAAAACTTGGAAACTCTTATGTGGAGCTATGAAAGTCATGTCTGTTGGCAACAGATCAATGGGGCTAAAACCTCATTTCTTCGAGCATCAGTACAGAGAAATTCAAAGTGATTTTGGTACATATCACCGCCAGGGTTAAATGGCCTAATTCTCAATACTTGCAGTAACGACGGTTTGATTAAACTCATCGTTACTGAATTTAACATTAACATATTTAGTCACTGAATTGCCCTCTCTGTCCGTAATTTCTATAGTAATGCGATCTTTGGTCAATTCTTCGGGATATCCATCTAGCTGAATGTGTCCCAGACATGTAGCACCAGAAGCGTTATCCCCTGCTGCCAGCTTAAGTTTTTGTCCTTCGGTCATTTCATCCGATAATTCTACTATAGGGTTTTTGCCGAAGCCCCTAAAATGAGAGAAATCATCTTCTGATGCCCAGTTATACAAGTTCCAGGCATTTCGACAACAGGGGGGGTATTGCTATATACAAAAGTATAACCACCGGCACAGCTCCAGACTGCCATGCCAATGTAATGTAACGTTCCATACGCTTAAGGTTGAAGTCGCGGGTAAGCGATTGCATGATAAATAC
>JAAYKJ010000168.1 GCA_012522505.1 Clostridiaceae bacterium | reverse complement strand
TACTGAGCTATGAGGGCAGATATTCCTTTATGGAAGATTTGTTATTGCATCTTGTCTGCTGCGATGTCAGCGAATATAATTTTAGCACACAGGGCTTGTTTTGTAAAGTCATTTTGTGCTTCATCCATTATGTATATTATGGCCGTAAAATGAAAAGTTAAAGTCTATCTTTGATAGTGTCTCGCCCGACATTAGTTTGTCGCAAAATTGCCTAGGTAAAATCTTTTTTTATTTGACAGGTATGCCTACGTTAAGTCTATGATGTATGATAGTCATGCAGTGTCAGAAAGGTGGAACTGTATGAAAAAGAACCCCCTCGTGGCTATAAAGGCCCGAAGGGGATTGATATGATATTTTGATATTAACCTCTTCGTAGATTGCTTATTCTTAACCTAAGATCGCCAGGACTTCATGCCGGCTCCCCTTCGGGGAGGCAGGTATGGTGTTCCCGTTGATTTCCTCACCATCTACAACAAGCTTCTTGATCCCCTTGCAGACGTGATCCGGGTTTTGTACGGTAATATTATACTCCGCACCGCGGTAAACACGTTTCACAGTGAATCCTTCCCATGAAGATGGTATACAAGGATCTACCATTAATCCATCATAATCAGGACGTATGCCCAGGATATGCTGAGTAATGCAAACATAGTTCCAGGCAGCAGTGCCGGTCAGCCAAGAGTTTTTGGCTTCTCCATGGTGCACGGCATCCCTTCCAGCAATCATTTGGGCATAAACATAGGGTTCGGTTCTGTGGATTTCGCTGATATCCTCGCGATACGCCGGGGCAATTCTGGAATATACTTCGAAGGCCCTGTCGCCACGGCCGATAACGGTTTCTGCAATAGCAATCCATGGATTGTTATGACAGAATATGCCGGCATTTTCTTTATACCCCTGAGGATAGGAGGTGATCTCTCCCAGATTCAGGTTATAGGTGCTGTACGCCGGTATTTGCAGAATAATTCCATGCTCTGTGTCCAAATGCTCCTTTACAGAATCCAGTGCCTTTTGTGCCAGGCCCTCTTTTACGCCGATACCTGCCATAACACAATAACCTTGGGGTTCAATGAAGATTTTCCCTTCATCGCACTCCTTGCTTCCAACCTTGTTGCCAAAATGATCGTAAGCACGCAGGAACCATTCCCCATCATAACCAAACATGAGTGTAGTTTCAATCATCTGATCGATATGCTTTTGTGCTTCCAAAGCTTCGCTGGTAAGACCACGTCTTTTACACAACTCCACATACTCAGGGCCAATCCCAACGAACATACCTGCTATGAATACCGATTCGGCAATCCTTCCGTCAATCAATCCACAGGTCTGGAAGGATTCATCGGGCTGTGTTGAAAAGCAATTCAGGTTCAGGCAATCATTCCAGTCAGCTCTTCCGATAAGAGGCAGGCCATGCGGACCGAGATTGTTAACCACATGATAGAAAGATTTCTGCAGGTGCTCAAACAACGTTCCTTTGTTGTTTTCATCATTGTTATAGGCAACCATTTCATCAAGGATTCCGAAGTCTCCGGTTTCCTTGATGTACTGTGACGTGCCGAGAATCAGCCATAACGGATCGTCATTAAAACCGCTACCCACATCGGCATTGCCTTTTTTCGTCAGGGGCTGATATTGGTGGTAGGCACTGCCGTCTTCGAACTGGGTTGCTGCGATATCCAGAATTCTCTGTCTGGCGCGATCTGGAACCTGGTGTACAAAACCCAGGAGATCCTGGTTTGAATCCCTGAATCCCATTCCGCGACCAATGCCTGACTCAAAATAGGAGGCACTTCTTGACATATTGAACGTGACCATGCATTGATATGTATTCCAGATATTCACCATCCGATCCAGTTTCTCATCGTGGCTATGTACGATATATTTGGAGCAGAGTTCACTCCAGTATGCTTTCAGCTGCTCAAATGCTTTTTCAACATCCCTGTCACAGGTGAATAAACCCTGCATTTCCTTCGCTTTTTTCTTGTTTATGACGCCCTTTTGTTCCCATTTTTCATCTTCCAGGTTCTCTACATATCCAAGCACAAATACATAACTCTTCTGTTCTCCGGGCTTCAAATTTACCCTAATATAATGGGAAGCAATGGGAGACCAACCGCTGGCGACAGAGTTGGAAGGTTTGCCTGCCATAACGGACTGAGGTTCATCGAAACCGTTATACAAGCCCAGGAAGGCTTCCCTGTCGGTATCATAACCATCGATGTCCCGGTTCACCCAGTAGAACGAATAGTGATTTCTTCTTTCCCTGTATTCTGTTTTATGATATATTGCTGATCCATCAATCTCCACTTCACCAGTATTCAGGTTTCGCTGGAAATTGGTCATGTCATCCATGGCATTCCACAAACAGAATTCTACAAAAGAAAACAGGCCTATTTCTTTTTCGGTATCGGTATGATTCATTATGGTGATTTGATTGATTTCTCCGTTATAATCCACCGGAACAAATGTTAACTGGCTGGCTTCAATACCATTTCGCGAACCAGTAATTCGGGTATATCCCAGGCCGTGTCTGCACTCATATTTGTCCAGTTCCTTTTTAATTGGTTTCCAGCCCGGGTTCCAGCAGTCCCCGTTATCATAAATATAGAAATAACGCCCGCCATCATCGACAGGAGCACTATTGTAGCGGTACCTTGTGATTCTTCTCAGCCTTGCATCCCTGTAAAAGCTGTACCCGCCGGAGGTATTGGATATCAGCGAAAAGAATTCTTGTGAGCCCAGATAATTTATCCATGGATATGGAGTTCTGGGGGTCGTGATCACGTATTCTTTGTTCAGATCATCAAAAAAACCAAATTTCACGTCATAAACCTCCCTTTTTGGAATACCCTTCAACGCTCTTAAGGGCAGACCTGCAATATTAACCAACGCGCGTTTACAGTCCGAAACACCCTTTCATAGCTGTGAACGCGCGTTTATGTTAATATTATACAGTATTATGATGGAAGAAATCAATAACCTTGCGGAATGTGACGTATTTGGATGACGCACTTTTATATGCATTGATGAATTTGAACAGTTCACTGTTAGGATGAGCCTTGAACAAAGCAGACAATTTCTCACTGAAAGATCAGGTCAGTCGCAAACGGTTTAATGTCTCATGTCAGATTCAAGTCTTGTTATATAGATTTTCCATGTCTTTTATGAAAAGCAACATTATATCCGCTACTTTTTATATACATTACTCTTGCAAATAGACCTTACTAATTCGACCAGACTTCAATTTACCAATAAAAAAACAGTGTCCCAATTTGGAACACTGCTATTGGAGCGGGTGATGGGAATCGAACCCACACATTCAGCTTGGGAAGCTGATATTCTACCACTAAAATACACCCGCATATGCTGGCCGCAAGATTTATTTTAGCACATTTTGTACCTTCTGAAAAGTACTTTTTCAGATTTACACAAAATACTGAACTCATGCCGTTACTGTTTACACCCTATATATTTGAGATATAGCTGTGCATAACGGAAACTACGCTTCATTTGCAAGAGCTGTATAGTTCAGCTCAAGCGTTATTAACGCAGAGCGTTAGTAGACGCAACATTAATATAGCGCATTTTGCAAAGCAAAAGCACTATCAAATAAGGATTGAATTCAGGATTAAGGGTAATCTATATACATGCATTTTAATCGATATTTTTCACGAATAAAGATCTGTCAATTCTCAGGTGTTATCACTTTCTTCATGTTCTTCACAAATTTACTTCTAGGGATCATTACCTGGTGTCTGCATCCCTGGCACTCCATCCGAATATCTGCTCCTGTCCGCAACACTTTCCAGATCTTGCTTCCACAGGGATGTTGTTTTTTCATTTCAACCAGATCGCCCAAATTGAATTCTTTTATGATCATGGAAACCCTCCCTTTCCGGAACTAACCGGCAAGTTCTCGTATTGCTGTTTCCTCATCGGGATAAATTTCAATAAACTGATCCAGCTTGGTTATCTCAAACAGCTTGCGGATGTCAAGTGGCGGACTACACAGAGCAAGCCTGCCGCCGTTTTCCTTAAACTTCTTATAGCATTCAACAATCATTCCGATACCCGCGCTGTTCATGTAGCTTACCCCTGATATATTGAGTACAACTGTATTGAAACAATTTTCCTCCATCAGTTTGTTGCAATACTCCTTACATTCTGTTTGGGTAGAAATCTTTATTTGCCCTTTAATAGTACAAATAAGTATACCTTTTACCTTTTTCTGAGAGAATTCCATGGTTCAATCCTCCTAAAAGCACTAAAGGTATATATACCACAAAAATAAGAATAATAACAGGTTATTCAACGAGCAGTTAGTTTTTCAGGCTGTGCAGTGGTGCGGGAATTCTTCCCCCGCGGGCGATGAATGCTTCTGAAGAAAACCGATTCACACCCATTACCGGGCCGGAGCCAAACAGCCCGCCAAAATCAACCACTTCCCCTTCCTTTGCGTTGGGTACCGGAATAATTCGTACTGCGGTGGTTTTCTGGTTTACCACCCCGATGGCAGCTTCATCGGCAATGATGGCAGAAATCGTTGATGCTGGCGTGTCGCCGGGTATGACAATCATATCAAGTCCAACCGAACAGACACAAGTCATTGCTTCCAGCTTTTCAAGGGATAATGCACCGCATTGAACGGCCTCAATCATGCCGGCATCTTCCGACACCGGTATAAAGGCACCACTTAATCCACCCACATAAGAGGAGGCCATTACGCCACCTTTTTTCACTGCGTCATTCAGAAGTGCCAGTGCTGCTGTTGTACCAGGTGCACCACAACGTTCCAGGCCCATCGCCTCCAGGATATGGGCGACACTGTCACCAATGGCTGGAGTGGGCGCAAGAGACAAGTCTACAATGCCGAAAGAAACGCCCAGACGGCTGGAAGCCTCACGTGCAACCAACTGACCCATTCGGGTGATTTTAAATGCAGTTCTTTTAATGGTTTCAGCAACAGCACCAAAATCGGAGCCATCCATCTTCTTCAATGCAGCGGCAACCACACCAGGGCCACTAACACCTACATTGATCACGCATTCGGGCTCACCGATGCCATGGAATGCACCTGCCATAAAGGGGTTATCCTCAACTGCATTAGCGAAAACCACCAGCTTTGCACAACCAAAAGCTTTATTGTGGGCGGTTTTGTTCGCTGTTTCCTTAATAATTTCCCCCATTTGCCTCACAGCATCCATATTTATGCCAGCACGGGTTGTGGCTACATTCACCGACGAGCATACCCTGTCAGTAGACGAGAGTGCTTCGGGGATGGCCGCAATAAAGCCCCTGTCTGAATTTGTATAACCCTTGTGAACGAGTGCTGAAAATCCCCCGATAAAGTTCACACCTGTTTCGGTTGCAGCCCGATCAAGTGCATGGGCGAACTTTACATAATCACCACTTCTGCTGCTTTCAGCAATGATTGAGATAGGGGTCACCGATATCCTTTTATTGATGATCGGTATGCCATATTCCTTCTCAATATCGTCCCCGGTTTTAACCAGATCTTTGGCGTATCGGGTTATTTTGTCGTATATCCTCGTGCAGGCTTTGTCCGTATCCTCGCTGCAGCAATCCCTTAATGAAATGCCCATGGTGATTGTTCGGATATCAAGGTTCTCGTTTTGTATCATACGTATGGTTTCTAAGATTTCCTTTTGATTGATCATTCCTCTATTCCCCCGGCTGGCTGCTAAATTCTGTGCATGCTCTGAAAAATCTCTTCACGCTGGATGCGAACGTCAACGCCCAGTTCCTGGCCTTTCAGCGTAAGTTGTTCCTTCAGCATGGCAAAGTCCATATTCATTTTGTCCAGATCGGTTAGCATCATCATGGTGAACAGATCCTGCATTGTGGTTTGAGAAATATCAAGGATATTCACATTCGCTTTTGCAAGAATTGCACTGATCTCCGCAATTAACCCAACCTTGTCACAGCCTATAACTGTTATTACTGCGCGCATTGTAATTTCCTCTCTTCCTGTTGCTCGGTCATTGAACCTGTTCTAATCATCATCGTACAACTTTTACTTTTCTATATCGAATCAATCTTTCTCAGCTTTCAGCCAGTTAATAAATTGTCTTGCAGTTCTTGCAGACATACCATTATAGGCCATCTCCCACTGCATCGCTTTCTGCGCCAGAAGCGTCTGGTCCATGTCGATGTTTTCTTCTTCTGCCATCTTGCAGACAAACTGCAAGTATTCTTTCTTCAGAGGGGATGAGAAGATGATGGTTATCCCAAACCGATCGGCCAGTGATAGCTTTTCCTGGAGACTGTCCCTGGCGCGGATCTCGTCATCGGGATTATCAGAATAAATCCCTTTGCGGTCGGCGAAGCTTTCTTTCACAAGATGTCTCCGGTTGGACGTTGCATAAAGCAGGACGTTTGAAGGCTTATGCTCAATTCCACCTTCCAGTGCTGCTTTTAGCGCTGTGTACTTCTCCTCATTGTTATCAAACGCGAGGTCGTCAATGAAAAGGATGAATTTCATTCCCCGCACCGACAGCAGTGATGTAATTTGGGGTATCTGATCCAGATACTTTTTCGGTATCTCTATAAGCCTTAACCCGTCTTCGAAAAATGCATTGGCCAGGGCTTTTACCATTGATGATTTTCCTGTCCCACGATCTCCATAAAACAAAACGTTGTTTGCTGTTTTTCCTAAAAGGAACCCCTTCGTGTTTTTTACTGCTACCTCTTTTTGGCCTTCCAGCAAATACAATTTGTCCAGAGTTATCGGATCAGGATTATAAACTGGTGCAAGCATTCTATTTTCGCCATCCCAGATATAAAAGCGATGCTTCGAAAACAAGCCTGCCCCGTTCTTTTCATGCCAGCGTACCCTGCATTGAATCTCACGTTCCCATTGTATTGCGGGAATATCCTCCGGATTCCAGTCGGGCAGGGAATCGATGAAACGGTATACCCC
>JAAYKJ010000167.1 GCA_012522505.1 Clostridiaceae bacterium | reverse complement strand
CCCCGGTGGATCTACAGCTTGTCAAACTCCTCCATGAACTGCATGCGCGCATCTTTTTCGCGAATGACTTCTTCGAGCAGCATGGAATAATTTTTTTGGGCCCAGCAGCGTTTACTGTTTTAGTACCGGTGAATCACCCTCCAGAATTTCTGCGGGAATTGCAGCATGCTCTTCATCACTTTCAGTTCATCTCGCTCCAATGGCTCGGTCTCGCGGTATATATCCAGGATCAGCCTTGCTTTTTGGATGTCCCAGTTGCATTTCCGCATTCTTCTGCGAAGGATATTCACAAGATCATAGATCTTCAGCTCAATATTGCAATAGTCAAAATTGATGACCGACGTTGTGTCACCCTTTATCAGAATATTTTGATAAGAATAATCGTGGTGGCAGATCATGCCCTCCCTTATTGTCGCTTCAACCAATTTGTTATACCTGGAGCTGATCAGCGTATCAAGGCTGCTTAGACCCGTCCTGTAGAAATCATCAAAATGCTCGATAAAAAGGTAGTCAAAGCTGTTACGTTCCTTTTCAGCTTTTCTTCTGAGCCTACGGATGTTTTCAAGCCTTTTTTTCAAACACACCGGCAGCTTGCCAAGGCTGTTTGGAATAAACCCGGAATAATCCGGCATGAACCCATGGCCGGCTTTATGCAATAAGGCCAGTGTTTCTGTTGCCTTTATTACATCATGGTCATCATCAAACTCGCATTCCCTGCCCTCGATCAGGTTAACCATTGTATAAACGCCGTCTTCGGTTTCGATAAAGGGTTGTTTGGACAATGTAAGGCAATACGGATCGATATGGATAAAACTGCGTGACAACAAATGCGTCTTTGCAGCATGGATAAACTGAACGCGTTCCTTTGTATATTGACAGGCCTTTATGTACTTTCTCCCCATATTCGTTTCAAGAATATATCCTGCACGATAAGGCTTGATACCCATAATGCGGATACCAAAGCCTGATTCAATCAATCCTCTCGATTCCTGCATAAACTTCTACCATCCCGTCCCCATATTCCAGGTATATCGATATGCCGTATGATCGACTCTCATAAACGCACCAACAGGGTATAACGGGGTAAATCTGCGAAACCAGCAGTTAACCCGGGAATACCTTATTTGTTGTGCATGAAAGATATGATTTCATCGAGTCTGTCTACTGAACCATTATATGCCGCGGAAAAATTGATTATTACAGCAGATACTTCAGTACGATCAGCAGAATAATTCCGGGCAAGCCTAGTGTTCCAACGATTAGCGCGGATAATACGTTCAGAGAGATTTGAAAATTGAGATATTGTCCTAAAAGGTTTATCAATAGTATGACTGCTCCACCCAAAAGGCCGTTAATCAATAATTTCACAGCAATCTTCACAGGAACCTTCAGCGCTTTACCAAAGGCCAGAATCAGTAGAATACCCGCAACCCATGCCAGCAATATCAACAGCTTATCCATTTCAATCCCTCGAACGATTGTCCGTTACCATTGTATTCTGCGGATTGCTCTTTTATGAGCGGGCTTTGGAAGATCAACGCCTTAGAGACAATGAATATCCTGCTTCAGTCCTATTTCTTTGGCTTTTTTCAGAAGATAATTATAACGTACCTGGCAGGCCTTCATTTTATAGATATAATAATCGATTAACTCTTCATCCTCGGCCTGTTCAAAGTTTGACAACGAACTAATCCAGTCCTCACGCGCCTGTTGGATGTATTGGAGCAAAGTCTCGCTATCCTGTTCCGGATCCCGAAGGTCGGTGCCGGGACAAGACTCCCTGGATTGAAACAGCTTTTTCAAAAAGCCATCATTCTTCACATGCATTTGCTGGTAGGCAGCATTCCCGTTCATGTTCAAAACCCCTTTTCAAGATCTCTTCTGAATACAACAGACGTGAACCATTTTTTGCAGAAGGCTGTGGCAATACGGTTATAAGAGCTGCAACCCTTGATTCACTGCCGTATAATGAAGTATAGTCTTAAAAAGGATATTATATTCAATATTTTCACGAATTTTTTCCAGACATTTCAACACACACGACTCTGTCGATACCGGCCAGATCCTTGTAAACGGTGGTTTTTAGACCCTTATTATCAAACAGGCCCCTTACATGCCCGGCCTGTCCCCGGCCTACCTCCACAAACAGGGCACCCTCTGGATACAAAAGCCTTTTCAATTTTTCTGCGATTGCCCGGTAGAACATCAGGCCGTCTTCTCCGCCATCCAATGCCATAAGCGGCTCGTATTCCCTCACACCGGGCATCAGATCGTTCAAGGCGGCACTGGGAATATAGGGCGGGTTGGAAAGCACAACCGAATAAGGGGTTTGTGCCTCCCAATGAATGAAGTCGGCTTTGAAAAACTGGATCCGATTATGCACACCATGGTACAGCGCATTTTTTTTTGCAATTTCCAAAGCCCCGTCCGAGAGATCGATGGCCTCCACCATTGTCTTTTCGCAGTATCGGGCAATACTTATCGCAATGGCTCCACAGCCGGTTCCGATGTCCAAAACCCTGTGAACGCCCCGGGAATGCAACTTAAGCCACGAGAGGGCTGATTCTACCAGAATTTCGGTGTCGGGACGGGGGATCAGGCAATTGGAATCCACATAAAAGTTTAGCGACATAAATTCCTGCTTGTTTGATATATATTGAAAAGGCATTCCATCGCTTCTTAATCGAACAGCAGAGGTAAACCTCTCGGCTTGCTTGGGTGAAAGGATATATTCTGGGTGAGCGTAAAGCCACGACAGTTCTTTGGAAAGAACGAAAGCCAATAAAACCCCGGCTTCCTTCACCGGGGTTTCGATATTCTGTTCCTTCAAAACACGGCCCGCCCATTCCAGGGCCTTTTTAACCGTCACTTGGCTTCACGCTCCCGACAACGATTGTTCATTTTCCCCAGATACCGGCTCTTTAACCGGTTCTTCCTGTATTACTGCTTTCAGCGCTGCCAGCGCAACCTCTACCTGGCTTTCGTCCGGCGGCTGCGTTGTCATTTTTTGCAGCAACAGCCCGGGGTAACTGATCGCTTTCAATGGTTTGAAGCTTGATTTTGCAGCCAGCTTGAATACTTCATACGCAAGACCGGCTACAAGAGGAAGCAGGGCCAGGCGGATGACAATATTCATCAGCGGCGAGTGCCAGCGCGTAAATGAAAACAAAAGGATACTGGTGAGGATGACTACGAACAGGTATGCCGTGCCGCATCGTGGATGAAGTGTTGTATGCTTCAGTGCGTTTTCCACGGTAAGCTCTTCCATGTTTTCATAGGTATAGATGGCGCTGTGTTCGGCGCCATGATATTCAAAAACCCTTTTGATATCTTTGTTTCTGGAAACAAGAATGATATATGACAAAAACAGTGCAATCCTTAATACACCCTCTATCAGGTTTGCCAGAATTGCCCCACCGGAGGTTGTTTTATCAAAGCTGAACCACCCGGCTATCCAGTTTGGCAGCAGCATAAAAAGCCCAATCCCCAGCAACAGGGCGATGGCCACCGAAGAATACAGCACCACCTGAAAAAAGTTGTCTCCGAAGACTTTCTTTAAGAACTTATCCACCTTGGATTCTTCCTCTTCAAAGTCCACTTCCTCGGCTGAATTCATCAGAACCTTCATCCCGACAACCATAGACTCCACCATCCCCACAGCACCCCTGATGATGGGAAGCTTAAAAAAGGAAAACCTTTTCGTCAACGGAATGAAATCTACAGTTTCAACCACTATCTCGCCGTCTGATTTACGTATCGCAGTTGCCATTTTATTATTTCCCCGCATCATAACGCCTTCTATCAGCGCCTCACCGCCGATATCGCATGACCTTTTCGGCTTTTCCCATATTTCTTTGTTCATCCGGACATCCTTTCCGTATCCGCCCTGCTTTGCGTTTTCAGGACGGTTTCCGTATATCTCTTTTCCCCTGTACAGGGCGGTAATTTCAGCATTAAAGCTTCCACATCATTATACATGATACGCTACCCTGTGACAAACAGAAAAAAATTTAAAAGTCATGTATAAAAAACCATATAAAGGTTAAACTCTTAATGACCTCACAATACATTTTGACCCCCTTTAATTTGGCTGACGCACTTCTTGAAACGTCAGCCTCTTTTTTTGTCCTTTTTTGCCCTTGTAGTTTTCTGCAAGTTCACCGATTCGTGGTTTCTTCCCCGTTTCTAGCCGGGCTGAACAGAATATTTGGAAATTTCGTCCTTCCAGTCAAGTATTACCGCACTTTATGCGATATATATAACAATGGGTAATAGAAAAGATACGCATTTCATAAGTAATTTATGGTAGAATCATTAGTGAAGCATATTACTCGCTCGATGAAGCGGAGCCCAACCTGTCAGGCAACAAAGCGGAGCCCAACCTGTCAGGCAACAAAGCGGAGCCCAACCTGTCGGGCAACAAAGCCCGTTTCACCGATTGCAATGAAGAGACGGCTATTTGGAGTGGTTCTTTATGAAAAAAAGGTTTTATATTGCAACAATCCTTATCCTCATACTTTTCTCTTCCCTGCCTGTAACTGCGGAAGTGTTACCCACACCTTCCTACATCAACGCATTTGTGTACAGCAGTGGCAGGATAAGGTTGAGCTGGGACAATTCCTCAGGAGGTTCCAACCGATATACGATCCAGAGAAAAACCGATTCCGGCAGTTATACAACCCTCACCACCGTACCCTCAAATGTATCCACCTATGATGATACAAGTATTACAAACGGACATACCTATACCTATCGGGTTTTCATCACGGGGGGCGGTTTTACCGGTCAGCCAGCGGAATCGTATCCAGTTGAATATCTTCTTCCCACCGGCCTCAGCACAAAGGCCCTGTCCAGTTCTGAAGTTCAATTGACCTGGACATATCCCACTTCCAACAAGATCCCTGAAACAAACTTTCAGACGGTTATTGAACGGAGGGCTCATGGCAGCAATACATGGCAGGCAGTTGGCACCATTCCAGGCACCGAAACTTCCTTCACTGATACCGGTTTAAAGGAAGCAACCCGGTATTATTACCGCGTTCGTGCCCTAACTGCCACATCTGCAATATACCTGTATTACCCGAACAATACTTCCGGCCAGGCTGCATTAACATTGCTGGAGGCTCCTTCGAATGTTACCGCAAAAATCGTCTCTACAAAGGCAATCGAACTCTCCTGGAACGATGTCTCAACGATGGAGACAAGTTATTCCGTGTATAGAAAAAAAGGAAACGGTACTTTTGCCCATTTGAAGACGCTGGGTGCAAATACCGAAAGCTTTATCGACAATTCGGTGGTAAACGGCGAGCAGTATACTTACATGATCAAACCAATCAGCTCTTCATACATCGGATCACCCAGCGAAGAGGTCACTGTTCCCTTCCTGTTCCCGGATTCACTCGAAATGGAAGCCCACAGCAGGCAAATCATCCTGTCCTGGAGCTACCCGGGGGATGGCTATGTCAAGCCGGATTCAAGCGTTGTGCTGATCGAACGGCGAGCGGCTGGCACCCTTCAGTGGGAGCAGATACATACAACACGGCCAGGGGAAACCGAATATACCGATAATGGCCTTGACCCCGGCATACGATATTATTACAGAATCCGGGCCCGTTATCCCGGAGGATTTATCACCGATTACCTTCCTACATCCGTCGGTATTTCGGGCTTCACCAAGCTCGATTTGAACACCAGCTTTTACGGATATGCGCTATCCGATACCGAGATCCGTCTGGAATGGAATGAACAGGCCGCGGGGAATGCAAACATTATTCTGGAGAAGCTCGGCAGTACCGGCTCTTATCAACAACTTGCGTCGCTGAAAAATGCCGGGCACTATATTGATACCGTGCAGCCTGGTTCGTTAAATTCATACCGGCTGAAGTTCAAAACCACCACCGTCGAATCCGATTATACCCCTGTGATCGATGTCGCCGCTGAGACGCTGCCTGCAGTCACCGATTTGACCATTAAAGCCATTATCACCGACCGGATCTTTTTAACGTGGGAAACCGATGACCCGCTGGAATCCGGGTTTGAAGTGTGGCGACTCGCAAGTTCGGAGGGTGTATGGAAGCTGATCGGCCGAACTGGAAGAGGTCAGCCGATGTATTCCGATGAAAACATCAACAATAACGAAAGCTACCGCTACCGGGTTAGAAGCGTGAAAAGCAACACGATCTTTTCGCCGTTCGTCGAAACCGATCCTATACATGTGTATTTCACCGACTCAGCCGGAAATCTGGTAATATCCATGTCGGGTGACACGCTTTATCTTGGATGGGACGACTTCTCACAGATGGAGAAATATTATATCGTTGAATATAAAACGTCGGCCTATGATGCCTGGCATGTGCTGGAGAAGCTACCGAAGAATACAACCCTGTACCGCTTTAAACCAGCTCCGGGTATTGATTATACACTTCGGGTAAGAGCGTACAGTGATTATCCTATTTTTGAAAGCACCAGCAATGTACAGTTCTATTCCACAAAGCTTCCGGCGAACCCCAGCCTGAAAGATCCGTCCATTATCGGAGCCAAACGGGTTGTCCTGACATGGTCCGATTTGTCCGACAATGAAGACGAATTTATTATCTACCGGAAGGATGGCATGAATGGCGAATTCAGGGCCGTGGGGTCTGTAGAGGCAGATAGTGTTATCTTTGATGACACATCGGTTAAGCCCGATCAGGCCTATACCTACCAGGTTCGGGCAAAAAATGCTGCTGGTGAATCCTTCGGCAGCAATGAAATACTGGTCCAAACACCGGTGAACATGGAGTTTTCCGATTTAGACTCCCACCCTTGGGCTGTGGAAGCCATTGAAACCCTGGCCCAGATGGGCATCGTCAATGGTGATGGAAGGGGGCATTTCAATCCATCGGGCAATATCACCCGTGCCGAATTCATCAAGCTCTTGGTGGCAACCTTCTCCTTCCCTGAAACGTCCGTTGGAAGCTTTAAGGATGTTAATGTGGGCGACTGGTACCATCGCTGGGTCATTACCGCATATCGGAAAGGCATTTTCGAGCCCGATAAAAATGGGTTTTTCCACCCCGATACCCCAATCACCCGGCAGGATATCGTTTATTATACGTCCCGGGCGGTTAAAGCTGCCGGGCAAAGCCTTGAACAGCCACCGCTGTATATTCTGTACAGGTTTACTGATTACAATCAGGTTGCCGGTTATGCTCAATCCGCATTCGCTGCGATGAATTATGCCGGGATCATCAACGGCATTGGGGATGACAAGCTGGGTCCGCTAAACCCCGCAACACGCGCCGAGGCTGCGACTATCATCCATCGGTTGCTTCAGGTTCTGGAAAAGCAGGAACGGAATCCACTATTGCATTAGGGTTTTGTGTGTTTCCGGATTGATTTTGTTGACACAGTGAAACTATAAATTCATTGAAATGGGTATACTGTAGCCGTAAAAGGATCGTCAGCGCGGCAGTAGAAAAAGTACTCAGGCAAAGGAAACGTGTATGGATCATAAATTGGATGAATATCGGGTTGAAGCAATCATTTCCGGGTATGACAGAAATCCACATGAGATTTTGGGGATGCACATTGCACAGGATGCTGTTATCCGTGCGTACATACCCAATGCGGAAAGCATTCTGGTTATCAATGAAAAGGACGGAACATGCGCCAGCATGGACAAAAGGGATCCACGTGGTTTTTTCAGCGTCGTTTTCAACGGTGTAACCTCGCCATTTCCTTATAAGTATTCCATCACCGATTCTACAGGCCACCGTTATGAGGCCTATGACCCGTATTCCTTTTGGCCAACCATATCGGAATATGATCTGTACCTGTTCAATCAGGGAAATCATCACCGGATATATGAAAAGCTTGGCGCTCATATCCGTGAAATCAACGGAATCCCGGGTGTCTCCTTTTGCGTTTGGGCGCCACATGCCAAGCGTGTCAGCGTCGTCGGTGAATTCAACCAATGGGACGGACGCCGTCATCAGATGAGAATCATGGGAAGCTCTGGCGTGTGGGAGCTGTTTATCCCCGGCCTTGTAAAACGGGATTTATACAAATATGAAATCCGCACCCCCTCTGACGAAATCTATCTGAAAGCGGATCCGTATGCATTTTATGCTGAAAAACCACCACAAACTGCGTCCAGGGTTTATGATCTGGACAATTACACATGGCAGGATCACGATTGGATGGCACAGCGTGGGCGGGAAAACACCGCCTCCAAGCCAGTGAATATCTATGAGGTCCATTTAGGGTCGTGGCAGCAGGAACCCGATCCATCGCCGGAATCTGAGACGGGGTTCAGGCCGCTTTCCTATCGGCAACTGGCACAGCGGTTGATTCCGTACGCAAAGGAAATGGGTTACACCCATCTGGAGCTGCTTCCAGTGATGGAACATCCCTTTGACGGCTCCTGGGGCTACCAGGTAACCGGGTATTATGCCGTAACAGCCCGATATGGCTCTCCGGAAGATTTTAAGT
Source organism: Clostridiaceae bacterium (assembly GCA_012522505.1). Taxonomy (GTDB): domain Bacteria; phylum Bacillota; class Clostridia; order DSM-8532; family DSM-8532; genus JAAYJG01. The sequence continues at coordinate 7,338 of JAAYKJ010000167.1, read as the reverse complement.
ATTTCATCGATACCTGCCATCAGAATGGCTTGGGGGTCATACTGGACTGGGTTCCGGCACATTTCCCGAAGGATGGCCACGGGCTTGCACGCTTTGACGGAACCGCCATTTATGAGCATGCTGACAAACGTCGGGGAGAGCACTGGCAATGGGGCACCCATATTTTTAATTATGGACGGCATGAGGTGCGGAATTTCTTGATCTCGAATGCGGTATACTGGTTTGACCAGTTCCATGTTGATGGTCTTCGTGTAGACGCCGTTGCATTCATGTTGTATCTGGACTACTGCCGGGAAGAGGGGGAATGGATCCCCAACCGATACGGTGGAAGAGAGAACCTGGAGGCAATCGAATTTATCAAGCAATTAAATACCGTTGTTTACCAATATTTTCCCAATGTCATGATGATTGCCGAGGAATCCACCTCATGGCCGCTGGTCACAAGGCCTGTTCACGATGGAGGGCTTGGCTTTTCCCATAAATGGAATATGGGTTGGATGAATGATTTTCTAAAATACATGAGCATGGATTCTGTGTACCGCAAGCACAACCAGAACCTGCTCACCTTTTCCTTCATGTATGCGTGGAGTGAAAACTTTATTCTTGTTTTGTCCCACGATGAAGTGGTTCATGGAAAATGCTCACTGCTGAATAAAATGCCCGGGGATTACTGGCAAAAATTTGCCGGCCTTCGAGCTGCTTTAGGATACTTTATCGGTCATCCCGGCAAAAAGCTGATGTTTATGGGCGGGGAATACGGGCAGTTTATTGAATGGAAATACAAGGAGAGCCTGGATTGGCATCTTTTAGACTATCCCATGCATGAAAAAATGCATAAATATGTAAAAGCGTTGAACCAGTTATACTGCACCGAACCCAGCCTGCATGAGGTAGATTTCCATTACGACGGTTTTGAATGGATAGACTGCAATGACACCGAGCACAGTGTTTTTTCCTTCATCCGTAAGGGAAAAGACTGGCGAGACATGCTGATCATTGTGTGCAATTTTACTCCTGCAGCGCACGAAAACTACCGGATCGGCGCGCCTCTGGATACAACCTACGAGGAGATATTCAACAGTGATCGTGAGGAGTTCGGTGGTAGCAATGTGATCAACGTTCAAGCCGTTAAGGCCGACAAGATCCCCTATCATCAGAAGCCTTTCTCCATTGTTTTAAGAATTCCGCCCCTTGCAACACTTGTTTTGCGTCCTGCAATTCATAAATAGATCATATTTTTCCATAAAATCAGAATAAAATTCATGTTCGTATGATCTGTAACACAATTGTAAATAATAAAGAAAGAGCGTTCAATACATGAGCGAATGAATCAAGGAAATTCTGTACCCGGAGTGGTTGTTAAATCATTTAGGGAGGGGCTTTTATGGTGTTGGATCATATCTCCATATCCGGCTCGATGCCTGATTGTCCTGACAGCTGTGTTTACCGGATACGCGCGGAGCTGAAGGAAATGCCTGAAGTTAACTGGCAGGAGGGTCTTCGTTTTATATGGTGCAACTCGCCTTTTTATTTGTGTAAGAAAAGTGATTTAATCATGGGAGGAAATGAAATACAATTGCTGCTCTACGACAGCAACGATATTCAAAATGCCATTGACACCCTGGAGAACGCAATAGAAAAAGCAGATAACCTTGCCAGAAACAGTAGCATAAGCCACACTTCCAGGTATCGGAAGGTGGTCACCCTGTTCAGTTAATAACATATGCGATGAAAATCAAAATGACTCTTTTGAAAAAAAATGGTCGGGGTGACACGACTCGAACGTGCGACCTCATGGTCCCAAACCATGCATTCTACCAACCTGAACTACACCCCGAGGCTGCGTTTTTTATTGTACACCATATCTGCGCTTTTTGCAATGGTTTTCTGCAACAAATTCACCTGTTATAAACTGTAATATTACGGTTCACACCCTGTATACTTGAGATATAGCTGTGCATACCGGAAACTGCGCTGGTGGGGGAAACCCGCCAACAACCGGGTTTCCCCCACCGCGCCATGCGTTTAATTCAAATGCTTGAACTGTGGAAGCCAATCCTTATTCTTTTGGAACATTTCATCCACCATCTGCTTAATTTCAGCGAGGCTGAGAACAGCCGAGGTAAGCGGGTCAAAGCATATCGCGTGGAATACTTTTCGTGCATCCCCTTCCAATGCACCTTCCACTGCCAGCTCTTCACATCTTGCGCTTGTGTTTACCAATACCGCCAATTGATCGGGCAGTTTTCCCACATGCATCGGGTTTAGCCCTCTTTTCGAAGCAAGAACCGGTACTTCAACACAGCAGCCCTCTGGCAAATTGTCTATCAGCCCGAAATTACGTATATTCCCATTGAATTCAAACAAAGTTCCGTCCCCTATCGTCGCATTGAATATGTAGGCTGCATATTCGTGCCCTCTGGCGATATCAATATTTTCCTGATTCAACCATGCATCGATTTCACCCTGCCAAGACTTTTCTCTTCTGATGTATTCCTTTAAAATGTATGCATACTCACCAGGATTCCACCCCGTTCCATGGATACAGTACTTTTCAATAAGGTCTGGCCTTTTCCTGAACCAAGCATTGTATTCTGAATTATGGCCGCTGGATTCAGTAACATAATAGTCCAGATGCAAATACATTTCATTCCTTACAATCTCTTCGTTATAGATTTCGGGGCGTGTTGTGATCGCTTCTTTGATCAATGGGTAAGCATCTTTTCCATTCCATTTATAGTCAAGATAAAAAGCCTGATGGTTGATGCCTGCACATAGGTAAGTGATTTCATCCATGGGCGCGCCTATCCATTTAGCAAGCATGGCAGCCGTACCCTGCACGCTGTGACACAGCCCCGTTACGGCCACTTTTGTGTTCTCCTGCATGGCTCTGCACAGCATCGCCATTGGATTTGTATAATTCAGAAAAATTGCATCGGGGCAGTATTTTTCAATATCACGTAAAATCTCAAGCATAACGGGGATTGTTCTTAATGCCCTGAATATCCCTGCAGGGCCTCTTGTATCGCCTACATTAATATCGACGCCATACTGTTTTGGTATCTCAATATCATACCGCCACACATTAACGTCCCCAGCGAGGATGGTGCAGACCACGCCATCCGCTCCGTCCAAGGCTTCTGCCCGATTTGTCGTGGCGATTACCTTTGCAGGGTAATTTCCTGCCCGGATTATCTTTTCTATTGCTTTTTTGATGACCTCCAAACGATTTTGATCGATATCCATCAGCGCTATCGTACTGTCCGCCAAGGCGGGAAACGTGAGGATATCTCTGACCAAAGTTCTTGTAAATTCAAAGCTGCCGGCCCCGATAAACGCAATTTTTTTCATTTTGTTACACACTCCTTTTTCAGATTGCTTTAATTTACTTATTCAGCCTTGTTTTCCAGGTTTTCAATGCTCTGATCCTATTGTACTATTTACTTCGAGTTAGTCTATAGGAAAATTAATTTTGTTCATGAATTAAGGTTTTAGGGCTGTTTCCCCGTCACCATCGGCGCGGATGATGAAGGCGGAGGCCAGCAGGCGTTCCTTTCCGGTAGAAGGACTGTTTACGATTTCATCATCAACGATCATTTCACTGGAGGCTCCACCATCCAGTAAAGCCGCTTCGGTAACACCGACAGCGATCAGCACATCTGCAAGCTGTTTCCCGGTAACGCCTTTGCTGTACCTGGGTTGCCTTCCGTCTATCACAAGAAACACCAGTGTGTTTTCATCCTTTATCCCGACTGCTGTTCTGGGTGTACGGATTCGCATATTTCCTCCCCAGGGATCATAATCCTGTGACACATTCTGTCCGTTTTCAACAAGAGATCCCGAGCATTGGTAGCCCTGGTCGGCATTCTCTTCCCACCTCATATCAATTTCCTGTTCGTCAGAGAGTTGCAAAAGCGGGGAATCCTCTGTGCGTAAATCAACCACAAGAAACCCATCTTTCGGAATCCCGGCTTCCCGTGCTTCCTCTTTCACCGACACAACCCGGTTATTTCTGACAACACAGGCAATGTGTTTCTCTTCGATTCGGTTGGTGGGCCCAAACTCTGGCGTAAACACCAATATCCCCTCATCGGCTGGATACGGGTTTACCCGATCAACAGGCAGCTGCGTTCCTTTGTACTCCAGCCAAATCCTCGTCGGAGTATCCTGGAACCAGGCTTTCCGATTCTGAATCATCAGTATTCTGCCGTAACCCATACTCCCTGTCAGAAGCTTACCGTTTTGTATGACCAACCCGGCAGGCTGACCGTATGCGTAGTTAAAACCGCCGTTTACCGATGCCTGCGCATGATACCTGTCATTCATCACGCTCAGGTGTTCAAAGCCGAAAATGCAGTCGCCAGAGAGAACAGGAAACACCGTAAGGCCGGGTTCTGTTAAATCCAGCTCTAAAAAATGCATGACCTGGGGCTCTCCTTCAATTTCGGTTTCGATCTTTTTATAGGTAATCGGTTTCTTTCGGGGAGTGACAGATTCAGAAGAGGATTCAGCAGAATTTTCTGCAGACAAAGAAGACCCACCATATGGAGTCTGCTTCTGTTCAAAGGATGGGGCTGGAAATGCCAATAGGGTTAGAAGAAAAAAGAGCGGCAATAAAACCGCTTTGGCTGAAAAAGAAGGTATTTTCCTATTTTGCTTTTTCATCATTGACTAAAAAGGTTTTATCCATATTCATACTTAGCTGGCGATACAAAACCTCACTAAGGCCTGTCCCGCGCTTGGCAGCGTTTTTGATTAATTCGTCATCCAGCATGTCTTGAAAGATTTCCCTCCCGGTGCTATCAGGCAGAAGCTCGCTTTCGGGAACCGTTCTTTTCATTTGCTTATACATCATCTGCAAAAAAATTCCCTCAAACTCGTTGCAGACTTCTTTCAGTTTTTCCTTGTCGCCACTGGAGTATGCTTTTCGCAAAATGTCTTCAAAAGCCTTCTCCTCATTGATCTGCTTTTTGCTGATGCTGTTTGATATGTCTGATGAATAGATTCGGTCTATTTTCATTCATCCATCTCCGCATTCTTTCAACTTATTTCACATCCCAACGGGTGACCCCGGTACCGGATGGCTTTCTGGTATCGCTCTTAGCTGCCGGCTATCGTCATCGTTTCAGGTTGTTGGCCATACCCAGCATTTCATCCGCTGTGGTAATCGCTTTGGAGTTCAGCTCATAGGCTCTCTGTGCGGTAATCAGATTCACCATTTCCTCAACCACCTGCACATTGGAAGATTCCAGATACCCCTGGCGGAGGATGCTGGGCTCACCCATCTCATCATCGTACACGGCAAACCCCGATGCGCTGTTTTCAGCATACATGTTTCCACCTATGGATTCAAGCCCTTGGGGGTTGTTAAACTTGAAGATTCCAAATCTCTGCCCGGTAGGAATAACAAAACCGTCTTCGTCCTTGTAGCTGATCTCCCCTTGCTCTGAGACTACTATCTGCTCGAGGGGATAGTTGAAGTAAACCGGTTCTCCGTTTTCATCCAAAACCGGATATCCTCTTGAGGTTGTCAGCATGTTCCCTTCATCTGTAACCGAGAGCTTAAAGCTGCCGTCCCGGGTATAGTATATGTTTTGATCCGCATATCGAATGCTGAAGAAACCATTTCCGACAATGGCAAAATCCAGAGCGTTTTCTGTCTGTTGCAGACTTCCTCCGGTAAAATCACGGGTTACTGCCCTGGCAACAACACCATGGCCAACCTGAAGGTTTACCGGCCTCCCCTGGTTTTCCATCATATATGCCCTTTCAATGGTTACATACAGAAGATCCTCAAATTCAGCTTTTTCTTTTTTAAAGGCATTTGTATTCACATTCGCCAGATTGTTGGATATGGTGTCCACATTGAATTGCATGGCCTTCATTCCGGAACTTGCTGTCCACAGTGATCGCATCATTGCTCTTCATCCTTTCACTTGCCGAGGTTTATCTTCACCAGCAGCGGTTCTGCACCGTTCAATGATTAAATTATACCCTTCCCACTTCATTCACCGCTTTGTCCAGGGTGCTGTCTATCGCTGTAATAACACGCTGGTTCGCTTCATAACTTCGCATCAGCGAAATCATATCCACCATTTCACGCACAATTTCCACATTCGATTGCTCCAGATAGCTTTGCAGAACCTGCCCGGAGAACTCCTCCTGTGTTGTTTGCTCTGTGGGGCTGAGCAGGTTCTCTCCGCTCTTGCGTAGTGTATTGGGGTTTTCGAACTGTTTGATTAGAAGTTTATCGAGAACCATCCCGTTTCTCATAATGGTTCCGTCTTTTTGCAGCATCACTTCATCATTTCCAAGGGTTATTACGCCATTTTCACCCAATACATAATAGCCCTGCCGGGTAATAAGCCGCCCGTCGGCATTCAGTTCAAAGCTTCCGTCCCTCGTATAATACTCAATATATTCGTCTCCGGAAGGAACGGCAACACAGAAAAAAGCATTCCCATTATCTTTTATGCTGAAGTCCAGGTTCTGATCGGTTTTGATCAGGCCTCCCTGTTGAAAGTTCGTATACACCTCACCCACATCATGGCTGAAGGAGAGCTCCCCAATTGGAACACCTGCGGCTATACCGTCGGTATAGTCATGCAGCCTTTTTGCCAAAAGTGCCGGAAAGCCCTCCATGGCAACCGTGTCCCTTTTATATCCGTTGGTGGAGCTATTGGCCAGATTGTTGGCCAGTACATCCATCTTTTTGTTCAAGGCCAGCATGCTCCAGCCCGAAGTGTATAAACCACGAATCATATTTTTGCTTCCTTTACAGTTTATTTCGGGAACTTCATGATTTGCATCGGTTTATCGTAAGCCCCCGGTAATTCCTGTCCTATCAATAATTATCGGAAACAAAGTGTGTTTTCATAACACTTTTTCAATATCCTATTGCAGATATCCCCCGCTCTTTCACATTTGGTTTGTATGGTCGTGTGGAAATTAATGATCCTCATCCCTGAAAGCGGGCCAAGAACGGAAAACAGCTGTAAGCCTTACGGTTTACAGCTGTCATTGTTCTATTTCACATTTGTTTTGTTTTTGGTTATCTGCGGTACTCAGACCTTTCCATCTGGGTGCTCTGAATGGCTTCAATATTATCCAGAACCTTCCCTGTTCCCAGTGCTACGCATGAAACAGCATCCTCTGCTATTATCACGTTAATTCCGGTGCGCTGCTGAAGGAGCTTATCCAAGCCGTATACAAGACATCCTCCGCCCGTCATAACGATTCCCCGGTCACTGATGTCGGCAGCAAGCTCTGGAGGTGTTCGTTCCAGCACTGCATGCACGGCTTCAATAATGCTGGATACCGGCTCATCCAGCGCATCTG
>JAAYKJ010000166.1 GCA_012522505.1 Clostridiaceae bacterium | reverse complement strand
GTAACGGACATTCCCGGAACAACCCGTGACCTTCTCGAAGAATATGTGAATATAAACGGTCTTCCGATAAAACTGATCGATACTGCGGGGCTTCGGGAAACAACGGATCAGGTTGAAAAAATCGGTGTAGAAAAGGCTCATGAGGCAATCCGTTCGGCCGACCTCATTCTGTTTGTTCTGGATGGTTGGACCGGATTTGAGAAGGAAGATGAACACATACTGGAAAATGTGAAGGATTTTGCGCACAAAACTTTATATATTGTGAACAAAACAGACCAAACGGATGAAGAAAAACTCGAGCAGATTCGAAATATCATTCCTGAAGTGATCGAGATTTCAGTTTTGGAAGATTCGGGTATCAATGTACTGGAACAGGAAATCCAACACTTTGTTAATCACAATGAGATCGATACCGATAATCAGGTATTGGTAACAAATGCCCGGCATAAGCAGCTTCTATTGAGCACTTTGGTAGGGCTAAAAGCAGCAGGGGAACTGATAAAAGAAAAAATGACACTTGATATCATTGCCATGGAGCTGAAAGCTGCTGCTGAAAACCTGGGGCGCATTACTGGACATGCGGTTTCAGAAGAAATCGTTATAAATATATTTGAACGGTTTTGTATAGGCAAATAGAAAAGAAGGGAATAGAATGGGATATACACATGAACCCTATGATGTTATTGTAGTCGGGGCAGGCCATGCCGGCTGTGAAGCAGCACTGGCAGCAGCGAGAATGGGAGCAAAAACAGCCATATTTTCAATGAATCTTGATAGTATCGCCAATATGCCCTGCAATCCCAGTATTGGTGGAACAGGCAAAGGGCATCTGGTTAGAGAGATCGACGCTTTGGGCGGAGAAATGGGAAAATGCGCTGACAAAACACTAATTCAATCCCGTATGCTAAATACCGCCAAAGGGCCAGCTGTTTTTTCCTTAAGAGCGCAGATAGACAGAAGATCGTATCAATGTAGGATGAAGCATACACTCGAAATTCAGGAAAATTTACATGTATGCCAAGCTGAAATTGTTGAGATATTGGTAAAAGATCTGAAGGTTATGGGTGTTAAAACCCACATCGGATCCATTTTCCCCTGTAAAATAATCATTCTCACGACTGGTACGTATCTCAGGCCAAAAATTATAGTTGGTGAGGCATCGTACAATAGTGGACCAGACGGACTTTTGCCCGCAAACCGACTGTCAGATAGTCTAAAGGCCCTTGGAATTGAGTTAAACCGCTTTAAAACAGGGACGCCATTTCGTATTAATCGAAGAAGCATTGATTTTTCGAAGATGGAGGAACAGCCAGGCGACAATCCGATTGTACCCTTTTCCTTTGAGCATGAAACCATAAACCGTGAACAGATATCCTGCTATTTGCTCTATACCAATGAGAAAACTCACCGCATTATTCGTGAAAATCTTCATAGGTCTCCGCTTTATGGTGGAGTGATTGAAGCCGTCGGGGCAAGGTATTGCCCGTCCTTTGAAGATAAAGTTGTTCGCTTTGCTGACAAGGAACGGCATCAGATATTCATTGAACCTATGGGACTGGATACAGAAGAAGTTTATCTTCAGGGTTTTTCCACCAGTATGCCTGAAGATGTCCAGTTTGAAATGGTCAAAAGCCTTCCAGGTCTGGAAAATGCACAAATCATGCGTAACGCATATGCGATAGAATATGACTGTATCAATCCTCAGGATCTGAAATTATCGCTAGAGTTTAAAAAATTCGATGGATTATTTTCTGCCGGGCAAATCAATGGAAGCTCGGGGTATGAAGAAGCTGCAGCACAAGGTTTAATGGCTGGTATCAATGCCGTCTTAAAAATACGGGGAGAAAAACCGCTGATTCTGGATCGTTCCCAGGCATATATTGGTGTGCTGATCGATGATTTGGTCACAAAAGGAACCAATGAGCCTTACCGGATGATGACCTCCAGAGCCGAGTATCGTCTGCATTTGCGGCAAGACAACGCAGATGCCAGGTTAACTCCGATCGGGCATCAAATAGGTTTGATCAAAGAAGAACGATACCAGAAATTTTTATTAAAGCAGCAAATGATTCATGAAGAAATTGAAAGGCTGAAAAAGAAAACCGTTTCTCCGGCAACAGTGAATCAATACCTGGAAAAATATAAAAGTACGCCTATAGTAAGCGGAATAAAACTATTTGATCTTTTAAAGAGACCTGAAATTTCTTATACAGCTTTACGGGAAATCGATGATTCGATGCCCGATTTGCCTGGTTCAGTGATGGAACAGGTTTCAATTTCGGTCAAATATGAAGGATATATCGCAAAACAGATGCAGCAGATAGCACAATTTAAAAAAATGGAACAAAGAATCATTCCTGATGATGTGAATTATGCGGAAATTAAAGGCCTTAGGATTGAAGCCAGACAGAAGCTTGCAAAACATAAACCGATTTCACTTGGTCAGGCTTCCCGAATCTCTGGTGTATCTCCGGCGGACATCTCAGTGCTGGTAATCTATTTGAATGCCAGGAGCAGGAGGAATGAAGAATGACTGCACCCCAAAACATTGAAATTCTAAGAGAAGGCGCGGCTTGCTACGGGATCAGCCTGACAGATAACCAGATAAAACAATTTAGCCAATACCTTGATAAGCTCAATGAATGGAATCAGAAGATCAATTTAACAGCGATCACAGAAGAACGTGATGTTGTGATCAAACATTTTATCGATTCCCTAACCGTATGCCAGTATCTTCCGGGAAATACAAAGAAATTGATCGATGTTGGAACGGGTGCTGGCTTTCCCGGAATTCCGTTGAAAATTGTTCACGAACACCTGTCGGTCACACTTTTGGATTCTTTGGAAAAAAGAGTTCGGTTTCTGAATGACGTTATTGCAGATAATCAGCTTACCGATATCCAGGCTCTCCATGGACGCGCGGAAGATGTTGCCCGGGAAAAGGCTCACCGTGAAGCCTATGACATCGGTATTGCAAGGGCTGTAGCTTCACTTACGGTGCTCTGTGAATATGTTCTGCCCCTTGTTCGCATTGGAGGGCTTTTTGTAGCGATGAAGGGCAGTGATATCCACAATGAAATTAAAGATGCCGAAAAAGCCATCTCCATTCTTGGTGGTGCCATCAAAAGCATCAACCACTTCACACTACCCTTTGATCCGATGGAGCGACATATAGTTTTGATAGAAAAAACAAGACAAACCCCGACACAGTATCCAAGAAAAAGTGGAAAACCAACAAAATCCCCCATCCGATAACCTCGAAACCCTTGGAACACAAGTGTTTTATGCGATCGATTACCAGCATAAAAAAAAGGAATAAGAAAAGATAACGGCGAATATATGACACAGAGGAAAACTTTCAGCATCTTTTGTTTTTCAGTAACAAAAGAAAATGAGTAAGGAAGGTGCCGTTATGACATTACAGGAAAGGTTTATGTTTAGTCGATCGGACAAAAAGGACAACCAGAAGAAGATCACATATATCCCTATTGAAAACATAAGGCCCAATCCGTACCAACCCAGGCGTAATTTTGAGCATAGTGCGTTGGAGGAGCTTTGTAATTCTATTAAGGAATATGGGGTAATCCAACCGATTAATGTTCGCAAAACACAGGCTAACCATTATGAGCTTGTGGCTGGAGAGAGACGGCTCAGAGCCTCTTCGATGGCAGGGCTGAAGGAGATTCCTGCAATCATTATTGATGTCAATGAAGATGATCTGGCAATTATGGCCCTCATAGAAAACCTTCAGCGTGAGGATCTTGGATATATGGAGGAAGCCGAGGGATATCGGAACCTGATCAAGGACCATGGACTAACACAGGAAGATCTGGCTCAGAAAATAGGAAAAAGTCAATCTACGATCGCCAATAAAATCCGACTTTTAAAACTACCACCCATGGTAAAAAAAATGCTGGCAGATCATCAGCTCACCGAACGGCATGCCAGAGCGTTATTAAAACTTCATGATGAGCAAATCCAATTAAAGGTTTTGCAAAAGGTTTGTGAAAAAGATCTGAACGTCAAAAAAACCGAGGAGCTTGTTCAAAAAGCGTTGGACAAATATGTTGATCCCGCTATGTATGAAAACGGGAAAAGATTGACCCGATCGATCAAGGATATCAGAATTTTTGTTAACACCATCCGACAGGCAATAGATATGATGAAAAAGTCTGGTGTAAATGCAAAGGCTGCCCAGATTGACAGAGGAGAATTTGTTGAATTTATTGTCAGAATTCCAAAGAAGGAACATACAATGAAGAGGGCTCAGTAATGGAGTGCCACAGGTGAAAAAAGTTCAATTAATATAGTAGAAAAACACTTCCGAATATAATGAGGAAGTGTTTTTAGCTTGTAAAGATCTGGTGAAAGGGTGTAGACAGAAAGTAAAAACTTTATTAAAATAGATTAAGGTATCGATAATGAAAGGCTTTTAATGCAGCGGTCATATAAAAGCAGTCACGTTTAATATTCAATATTCCGCCAAGATAGAGTCCATTTCAATATCGATTTGGAAGGGAGTTCAATTCAATGCCAGACAACAATAACATGTCCGAGAACAGCAATGCTCTTGATATAATACCTGTAGATATCGAAGATGAGATGAAGCAGTCTTTTATAGACTATGCCATGAGTGTCATTGTCGACAGAGCACTGCCGGATATCCGCGATGGGTTTAAGCCCGTTCACAGAAGAATTTTATATACAATGTATATCTCTGGATTTACACCGGATAAGCCATACAGAAAGTCAGTTGCAACAGTTGGTGAAGCACTGAAAAGCTTTCATCCTCATGGCGATGCAGCTGTTTATGATAGCCTAGTCCGTATGGCACAAGATTTTTCACTGCGCTATCCTTTGGTTGACGGGCATGGGAATTTTGGTTCGGTCGATGGTGATTCTCCAGCTGCGATGAGATATACAGAAGCAAGAATGTCTAAAATCGCGATGGAAATGCTTCGGGACATCAATAAAGATGCCGTTGATTTCAAGCCGAATTTTGATGATCATGATGTTGAACCTGTTGTTCTACCATCACGGTTCCCCAACTTACTGGTGAATGGATCTTCGGGGATTGCTGTTGGTATGGCCACAAATATTCCGCCCCATAATCTTACCGAAACGATAAACGGTATTATTCAGACAATCGATAATCCGGACATAGAGCTTTCAGAATTAATGGAACATATTAAAGGCCCTGATTTTCCTACTGGTGGCATCATCATGGGCAAAAAAGGAATTCGTGAAGCCTACATGACCGGAAGAGGAAGAATTGTGGTCAGAGCAGTAACCGATATAGAAACCTATAGCGGTAACCGTCAGCGAATTGTCGTAACCGAGCTGCCTTACCAGGTGAATAAGGCAAGGTTGCTTGAAAAAATTGCGAATCTGGTAAAGGAAAAAAGGCTTGAAGGAATATCCGCGCTTCGTGATGAATCGGACAGGCATGGTATGCGCATGGTCATCGAACTGAAAAGAGATGCCAATGCAAATGTTGTTTTAAACCAGTTGTTTATGAATACACAGATGCAGGATTCTTTTAATGTAAACTTACTGGCACTTGTACAGTCACCAGACGGAAAGTTTGAGCCCAAAGTTGTAAACCTTATAGAAACCATTCAACACTATATCAATCACCAGCAAGAAGTTATACGGCGCAGAACCCGGTATGACCTTGAGAAGGCAGAGGCAAGGGCTCATATCCTGGAGGGTCTGAAAACTGCGTTGGATAACCTGGATGAAGTTATCCATATCATTCGACACTCTCGTACCGAAGCCGTGGCGAAAGAAGGCCTAATCGAACGTTTTGGCTTTAGTGAAAAACAAGCTCAAGCCATAGTAGACATGCGCCTTGGACGTCTCACAGGTTTGGAGCGAGAGAAACTCGAAGCAGAGTATAAAGAGGTCTTAGAGAAGATCACATGGTATAAGGAGATTCTATCAAAACCCGAATTGGTGGACAATATCATTAAGGAAGAACTGACAGATATAAAGAACCGTTATGGTGATGAAAGACGCACCCAAATTACCTTTGATTGTAATGATATTGAAATGGAAGATTTGATTGATGACGAAGATGTCGTTATAACCCTCACCCATTATGGGTACATTAAAAGAACCTCAATAGATGAATATAAAAGCCAAAAGCGCGGTGGTAAGGGAGTTGCAGGGCTAACGACACGAGAGGATGATTTTGTAACAAACATCTATACAACGACCACCCATCACTACCTTCTTTTCTTTACTAACAAAGGCAAGGTATATAGGCTTCGTGCGTGGAATATTCCTGAGGCCGGCCGGCAGGCAAAAGGAACCGCCATTGTTAACCTGCTGGAAGTAGATCCGGATGAAAAGATTAACACCGTAATCACGATGACGGGTAAAGAGGAGAACAAGTATCTGTTTATGGCTACCCGGAGTGGAATGGTAAAGAAAACTCCTTTAGAGCAATATCACAATATTCGCAGAGGAGGACTTCTTGCGGTTACATTGAAAGAAAATGATGAACTGATTGAAGTACGTCTCACCGAAGGAAAGCATGATATTCTATTAATCACAAAAAACGGCATGTCTATTCGATTTAACGAAAAGAATGTAAGGCCAATGGGAAGAACATCTCAGGGGGTTATCGGTATCCGGCTGGGTGAAGATGATGAAGTCATCTCAATGCTACGATACAGTGAAGATACTACCCTGCTGGTTGTAACCGAAAATGGTTTTGGTAAACGGACAGAGCTTGATGAGTATAAAGTTCAGGTGCGCGGCGGAAAAGGTATCCTCACTTACAGGGTAACGGAAAAGACGGGAGTTCTGATTGGCGCAAAGCTTGTGGTTGAAGAAGATGACATTATGCTAATCAACGCAGATGGCATTATTATAAGAATGCATGTTAATGAAATCAGTGTATTAAGCAGAGTAACACAAGGTGTAACACTAATGAGAACGAATGAAGATAATAAGGTAGTTTCCATAGCACGGATTACAAAGGATATAAAAGAAGAAGAAGCAGAAGAAGTTGAGGAAGTTGAGGAATAAAGAGTAGCAAGCAGGGGGGTAGGGTCTTGTATGGTTCGTAAAACCGTCAAGGCCCTGCCCCCTTTCTATTCTTCACAAACATACATCCAAATGACAATAATGAGTGGAGAGCAGTGCTTGTATAGAAAAAGGGTTGACATAACATCGTTGACATGTTAGTATGATTGAGCTGCAAGAACAGAGCAATACCAACGGTAAGTTTGGTAATTAATGCACCCAAAAAGTTACCGAATAGGTGTTGACAAATGTGAACCAGCGTGATAAGATATATAAGCTGTCGCCGAAGAGAGCCCTGAAGGGTGCGATACTGGCACATTACAGGGAAGAGGAGACAGGCCGGTGGAAGCCGGGTTGGACATTGAAAATTGAACAGTGCAGGTATGGAATGCAGATTGT
>JAAYKJ010000165.1 GCA_012522505.1 Clostridiaceae bacterium | reverse complement strand
GACAGGATTCGAAGCTTGTCTTTTTCCTTCCCCATTTATCGAATTATTTATGTTTCCGAAACAGAACCAGGGTGAAATGTTTAGATTTAGCATATTTCCCATTCTATATTGACAGCCATTTTACAGTATGATAATCTGTTCTGGATAAAAATTACACTTATATAAACTTATAGGGGTTGCCGCAAGCAGCAGAAATATCCTTGTATTTGCAGTGCGCATCTAAGTGAATGAAAAGAGCAACACCAGATACTTTCCCACAAGTTCACAACAATTTGTCACATCTAAATTTAATAAGAGAGAAACATATATTTCCCAATTTACTACAGATACCCTGTGAATTGAATGGCTGAATAATTCCATTAAGGTTTCAAACTATGCTAATCCTATAGGAGTGTTACTATGAAAAGAAAAAGTACCATTATACTATTCATTACGGTCTTAATCATTCTGATACCCGTCATTTTTTCCTTAACAATGCAGGCTAATCCTTCAGCAGGCTTCAATACTATCCATACTTATATGAATGGTTCTAAACTGAATATCGACACCTTAATATACAATCAGGAAGTATATGTTCCAATAGATGCAATCTGTAGTTATTTGGGATGTAGTTATGAAATAGATGAACAAAAGGTTATCCATATTGCAAAAGACAGTGATAAAGAAAAAATTTCGGAGGAAAGTTACAGGAATACCAAAAAAGCAAATGTCACGGTATCAGGGACGGATTATCGGATCATGATCGACGGGTTTATTTCATTTTTAACACCAGTTGCATATGAGGATACATTATATATTCATTTAAAACATTTGGTTGAATTTTTTGATATGAGTATGAAATGGGGCTTTTTAAAGAAATCTGTATCAATGGAAAAATATCCGGAAGAATATGTCGGCACAGTTAACGGAGAAAAAATAAAAGCAAGAGCATTTCATGAACGCTATTGTTCAAGATTGGCCAATTTGGTTATAACCGATCAAGCAATAAGTGACGAGCAGAAAAAGAGCCTGCAGGAGGAAGCATTTTCAGAAGTGGTTGAATTGGTGCTGGCTGCTCAGATTGCAGCGGAAAATGGGATTACAGTTGATGCAGATACAAAGGATACCGTGAATTGGTACCTGGAATCCACGGTTTCAAACTTTGATGGAATCGAAGAGTTCAGAAAGACAATTGAAAAGCATGGGGTTACTTACCCCGATGCAATCAACTATTTTACATATGGTGTTCTTCTTGAAAAATTAAAGGAAAAAACTACGGAAGGAATCATTCCCGGTGATGATATCCTGCAGGAGTATTATTTAACGAACCGGCAAGCATATGTTAATCCTTCAAAGGCTATTGTACAGCATATTATTATCCCAGCAAAGGATGAAAATGAGAACAGCTATAGTGATGAAAAAGTTGAACAACAACGTGCTTTGGCAGAAAAGGTTTTAGAACGGATCCGGGCCGGAGAAGATTTTGAAGCTCTGCAAAAGGAATTTTCCGTAGATTATTTTTCGGATACGGCAGATTATCCTGATGGGTTTGAAGTGGTCGAGGGACAGTTGGCTATCGCAAAAGGATTCGAACAGGTGGTTTTTGCTCTGGAGGTTGGTGAAATCAGCGATATTGTAAAAACATACAGAGGCTTTCATATTATCAAGCTATTAAGTAAAACGGATGGAGGACGCCAGCCGTTTGAACAGGCCAAAGGCAAAATAGCAGAGGAACTGGCGTATTCAGTAAAAACAAATCGCTTTAATGAGTTCATGGAAATATGGAAGGAGGAAAGTGTTATTGAAAAAGCTTTCGATTAAATGCGGCAGGATATGATGTTATCCTATCCCGGAAATCGCATACGAATCTTTGAAAGGAGGATGGTTGGCAGAAAATAAATGATTCAAGTATTGATATTTAATTAAAAGGGAGGGTTTTTGATGAGAAAGCTATTGGCACTATTATTCGCTATATCCATTTTTTTTACATTATTTGTCGGGCAATCCTATGCACTAAATCCATTTGTAACACATATTTACACGGCCGATCCTTCAGCACATGTTTTTGAAAACAGAGTCTATGTTTACCCGTCCCATGATCAGGATCACCCCAATTGGTTTAACATGGTCGATTACCATGTTTTCTCGTCGGGTGATTTGAAAAATTGGGTTGACCATGGTGTTGTGCTGCATCTGAACCAGGTTCCGTGGGAAAACCCCACTGCTAAAAAGTGGATGTGGGCACCAGACGGTGCCTATAAAGGCGGGATGTACTATTTCTATTATTGCGCTTCAACAAGCAGTGAGTCCAGTCAACAGAATATGGTTAAAAAAGATTTCAAAATTGGTGTGGCAACCAGCAAGTCTCCCATGGGGCCGTTTGTCCCAGAGCCAAATCCGATTGCCGGAACCGATAGTATTGATCCGTGTGTATTTATAGATGATGCTGATGGGCAGGCGTATCTCTTCTATGGCGGACAGGGACATGGCGGTGTGGATCATCCCAAGTGGGCAAAGCTGAAATCAAACATGAAAGAGATTGATGGTTCTATTAATGATATAGAATCCGGCGTAGATTATTGGTTTGAAGCATGCTGGGTATTTAAAAGAAAGAATCTCTATTATTTAGCTTATTCGACCGGGAGTAATGGTGGTGGCCAAAGCAAGATTCACTATTCCACCAGCACCAGTATTGAAGGCCCCTGGAAGCATCAAGGTGAATTATTGGGAGAAGTCCCCGGGTGGACAAATCATATTTCTATTGTGGATTACCCTAAAGACAGCAATAATTGGTATATTTTCTATCATACATCTGAGATGTCAAGCGGAACGGATAACAAAATATCAGAAAGGTCAATTTGCGCCGATAGATTGACGTTCGATAAAGAAGGTTTAATAAATAAGGTCACACCAACAAGGGTTGGTTTAGGAACAAGTGCCTACCAGACGATTAAAGCGCAATTTTACAGTGCACAATCCGGTACAGATTTAGAAGATTATACGAATGGTGTAGGAAGATGTGTCAACTGGATTGAAAATGGTGATTGGCTTAGCTTTGATAAGGTAGATTTCGAAGATTCCCAATCATGTGCTAGATTTGAAGCAACTGTTGCATCCAATACAGAGGGTGGCACAATTGAAGTAAGAGATGGGAGCAAAACAGGTCAGCTTATTGCAAGTGTTAACGTTCCTAATACAGGCGGCTGGCAGAAATGGAAGACAGTGAGTACAGATATACATTATAATTCAAGGTATATTGGTCATGAGCATAACATTTATCTTGTTTTCAAAGGTGGAAGTGGAGCGCTATTTAACTTGGATTCATTTAAGTTTACCCGTAAGAGTAGTTCTGAGATTCCTGTTGGTTTGAATGTTTCATTGAGATCAAAATATAATGATCAATATCTTTGCGCGGATCAGAACAAAGGAACGCCTCCAACCATCTATGCCAACCGTTCTGAAGCAGGATGGTGGGAAAGATTCGAAGTTATAAACGAAGGAATGAATAAACAAATGGTTGCCTTGAAGTCAGCGAATAATGGATGTATAGTTACACCTTACGCTTCAGGCGCATTAGTTAAAGCAAATCAGGATTCTAGTGATCTATCCTATGCTAGCTGGTATTGGGTGAGAAACAGCGATGGGACAATATCCCTTAAGGATGTGTTAACGGATAAATACGCGGCCGTAGGTTCGGGTTCACGAGTTTATGCCAACCAATCATCCATAAATGAAAAAGGGAAATTTTATGTGGAAGTGACAGATGCACCGATCGGATGTACAGTAGTCTTCAAATCTTTGAACAATAACAATTATCTGGTTACTGAAATAAAAACCGGTACGCCTCAGCTAGTATGTGCTTCTGGGTCGGAAAATGTTTTATCACAAAATTCAACTATCAGCAAATTTATCATAGAGGATGCAGGAAACGGGTATGTGGCCTTAAAATCTAAATATAACAATCAATACCTGCGTGTGAATAGTTCCTCCGAAAAATATGTGATTAAGAATAATGGCGGCTCAACGGTTGACCATGACAGGGAAAGATTTCAATGGGTAAACAATGGCGACGGTACAGTCGGGCTGATGTGTGTTTATAACAGTCAGTATGTCTGCGCCGACTCCAATGCATCTGAACTGTATCATCCGAGTATACATGCAAACCGAAGTGGTGTAAATGGCGATTGGGAAAGATTTATCTGTATTTTACAGTAAAAGGCTAAGGACGCCTCTTAGCATAGTAACAACACAAAACGGATATTCGGGCTGCATCAAGCATACCGAATATCCGTCTTTTTTCAGGAAGCTGCAAGCCGCTGGAGGGGTTATTTGACAGACCGGCTATCTTCGTGCCAGTGAGAACCAGTGAACAGCCAGTCTCCAGAACATCTTCAGCCAGGTTGCCTTCTCTATATTACCAGTTGTGACCAGCGGAATTTTTTGAATGGCCTCATTGTTCAGGGTAATTACCACTTCACCACCGCGGTCTCCTGCCGTAACCGGTGCGTTCAGATATTCAGGCAGACTGATTTCTTCCATTATTTTGTCTTTCTGACCTCTTTTCAAAAGGATTGCCTGATTTGTCTCATAGGCAACCGGAATGGAGCTGCCCAACCCCTTTCTAACCGGAACATCCGCTACTTTCTCTCCTTTTCGGTTGAGCAGCATGATCTCATAGTTTGAAAAACCATAGTCTAGAATTTTGGTGGTCTCAGCAAAGCGTGTATTATTGGTTTCCGAGCCCAATACTACCGATATCAGGTCTAGTCCATCACGTGACGCGGTAGCCGCCAGGCAATATCCGGAAGCATTGGTCCTCCCGGTTTTCAGGCCTGTCATGCCCCTGTATCTGCCAATCAAATGGTTTGTATTATCCAGGTCAAAGGTGCCGCTTCTAAAAGTATCGTGACGTATTGTTGTATATTCGAATATCAGCGGGTGTTTTGTAGAAAGTTCCAATGCCATCAGTGCGATGTCATGGGCTGTACTGTAATGCCCCTCATCGGTAAGGCCCGAACAGTCCAGAAAATTAGTATCGTACATGCCCAGGTCTTTTGCCTTGTCATTCATCAGTGAAACAAACACACCTTCGCTGCCGCCAATATGTTCGGCCAGAGCAACAGAAGCGTCATTTGCCGAATGAACCGCAACCGCCTTCAGCAGATCATGAACCGTAAATTCCTCTCCGACAGCCAGGTACACCTGGGTGCCCCCCATGCTGCATGCATGCTCAGAGGCGGTCACAACATCATCCAGTGAAATTTTCTTCTGCTCCAGAGCTTCCATCACCAAAAGCATCGTCATGATTTTGGTGACCGAAGCGATTGGCCGTTTCGTATGGCTGTCGTTTTCAAAGATAAACTGTCCTGTGTTTGCACACATTAATACTGCAGACTTAGCATTTATCTCAAAAGGTGCGTTATCAACCATTGGTGCATTATCAGCCATTGGTACATTTTCTTCTTCAATGCTCAAAACCGCCAGATTTAAAGGTAGTATGAAAATCGCCACGAATAATACCCATACCAGTGCCTTTATTTTCATGGTTCATACTCCTTGAAAGTATAGTCCAATAATAATGTATGCATCGCCAGTATGGGTTTATTCAGGCTTATTTATTTTTGTTTTGGCAAGCCCTTCGCATTGCTTTTTTTATGTTTATTCTACCCTTCCAAGAATGAGCGGTCTTTGCTCTACGGGCTCACTCTGCACGCGGATGGATGAATATAAAAGGCTTGTGGCTTCTGCAATGGTTTCCTCAACGGAAGTGTGCAGGATAGCCAGGGGTTCACCCTTATCGATTCTGTCTCCGGCTTTTTTCAGAAGCACAATACCTGAGGAGGGATCGATCACGTCGGTTTTCGTTTTCCTGCCTGCTCCAAGCACCATTGAAGCCATACCCAGTTTCTCAGCCTGCATGGAGTGAATATACCCCGATATGTCAGCCTTCCATTCAACCTGAATCGGTGCCTTGGGAAGCCTTGAAGGATCTTCTGCAACACCGGGATCCCCACCCTGCCTTTTTATCATCTCAACCAGTTTCATCATGGCTGATCCGTCAGCAAGGGCATTTGCAGCCAGCCTTCTACAGGTTTCCATTGTCCCCTTACCGCCATGCATCAGCATATTCGAAGCCAACTCAATACACACTTGCGTTAAATCCTGCGGGCCATCCCCCTTTAAAACATTTATGGCCTCAGCTACCTCCAGTGCATTTCCGATAGCAAGCCCTAAAGGTCTGTCCATCTCGGTTATCAGAGCAGTTATCTTTTTCCCGGCACCATGGCCAATATCCACCATCGCGCGGCCAAGTACCGTTGCGTCCTCCACTGTTTTCATGAAGGCACCGCTTCCGGTTTTAATATCCAAAGTAATTGCATCCGAGCCGGAGGCAAGCTTTTTGCTCATGATACTAGCAGCGATCAGAGATATATTCTCAATGGTCCCCGTTACATCCCGAAGCGCATAAAACTTTTTGTCTGCGGGGGCCAGGTTTCCGGTTTGACCTGCAACCGCCAAGCCGATTTCCCTGACATTTTCAACGAACTCTTCTTTTGAAAGGTTTGTTCTGAACCCCGGAATCGATTCCAATTTGTCAATTGTCCCGCCAGTGTGACCTAACCCCCTGCCGGACATCTTTGCTACGGGAACCCCACAGGATGCTACAATTGGCCCGATGATCAGTGTTGTCTTGTCTCCGACACCCCCGGTACTGTGCTTGTCTACTTTTATTCCGGGAATATTGGAAAGATCCACGATATCCCCTGAATGCAGCATGGCTTCTGTTAGCCACAGGGTCTCATCCTGATCCATCCCACGGAAATAGACGGCCATCAGAAAGGCTGAAACCTGATAATCCGGAATCATATCCTTTGTATATCCATCTACAATAAATGTAATTTCCTCACGGGTCAGTTTCCTGCCATTTCTTTTTTTCAAAATAATGTCCAGTATATGCATGACCAATACTCCTCTGTCACTGTTTTGACGCACAATTCGCGCAAGCGCTCTATGAAAGTATCTCTTCAAGAAAACTGGTACCGCTCAGTTCATTCCCAACATCGAAATATTCTGCAATTGTTTTCGCAATATCGGCAAATGTGTCGCGGATGTGAAGGTTTTTACCCTTCTTGACTCTGGTACCGGAAACCAGAAGGGGAACATACTCTCTTGAATGATCTGTGCTTGTGGTGGTTGGATCACAGCCATGATCCGCCGTAATGATCAGGATATCGTCTTCCTTAAGCTGCGCCAATATTTCTGGAAGCCTGACGTCAAACTCCACCAGTGCCTTTGCATATCCCTCTGGATTATTGCGGTGCCCGTAATTCATGTCAAAATCGACGAGGTTGGTAAACAATAGGCCTTCAAATGAATCCTGCATCCATTTCAGAGTTTTGTCCACCCCGTCTTCGTTTCCATTTGTATGCACTGATCCTGTTATTCCGGAACCGTTAAAAATATCCTCGATCTTTCCAACAGCGCGGACTTCAAAGCCATTGTCCTTCAAAACATTTAAAATCGTTTTGCTTGGTGGGGAAATTGCAAAATCCTTCCTCCTGCCAGTTCGTGTATAGCTTCCCGATTCACCGACGAAGGGTCTGGCGATTACTCTTCCGACACCATGCTGACCGGTCAGCATGGCTCTTGCAATACGGCAGATCTCATACTGTTTTTCAATCGGAATTACTTCTTCATGTGCTGCGATCTGGAACACGCTGTCCGCTGAAGTATACACAATGGGAAACCCCGTTTTAACGTGTTCGTCGCCCAGCTCCTGTATGATTACCGTTCCGGAAGCTGGAAAGTTTCCCAAAGTTTTGCGACCGATTTTTTCTTCAAATTTCTCTATCAGCTCATTTGGGAACCCTTTAGGATAAACGGGAAATGGGCTCTCCAGGATAATTCCTGAAATCTCCCAGTGCCCGGTCGTCGTATCCTTCCCCACTGACTTTTCCGCCATTTTTCCATATGCCCCTTCGGGGTGCTCCACTTTTTGAAAGTGTGGAGGCATATCTATACCATCAATATTTGAAAGCCCCATCTTTTGGAGGTTAGGAAGCTGGAAACCCTTCACAGCCCGGGCAATGTTTCCAAGTGTATTGCTACCTTCATCCCCATAATCCCGGCTATCGGGTAATTCTCCAATACCCACGCTGTCAAGGACGATAAGAATAATTCTTTTCAAATGCATCACCTTCCATCGCTAAAGATCCTATTCATATATTATCATTTTTCTGGTAAAATAAACAGCAACACTGTCTTTGTTGATTTTTCACTGAAAGGAATTCATGGATGATGAAATGGGTTTTGATGATTCCGGTCTTTGCTTTGGTGTTGTTGTATATGTTTCTTCAAGCTCTTTTGTATACGACCAGGGTTCACACACTACCCACCTCAACGGGACTTAGATTTCTGCACCTGACGGATATACATATCAGCCTTCTCTTAATCTCTGCCGGAAGAATCCGCAAGACGATAGAGAATACCAGGCCGGACTATATTCTTATCAGTGGTGACATTCTGAGCAAGCCCGATGATTTGAAGAAATTCGTCCGCTGGTTCGAAAAAATAAACCCCGGTACACCCGTGTTTTCTGTTCTAGGAAACCATGAGCATAGGTGCTTCAGGAAAAACCCGGGTTTTAAGAACGAATTCCTGTCTGCAATGAAAGCATTGGATATTCGTGTGCTTTGCAATGAGGTGGTTTTTTTGCCGGGTAAGAGAGAGAAGAATTCTGGCTGTTCTTCCAAAACTATCGCATTGGCAGGCTTCGATGATTATAAGGCAGGCCAGGTTGTCAACAATCAGATATTCCAAGGTCTACGGGAAAGAAGTGATTCTATTTTTGCATTTTCACACAATCCGGATATCGCGCTTCATATTCCGGAAGGCAGTGTGGATTTATTGATTACAGGCCATTTCCACGGAGGGCAGATTTGGCTGCCCTTCAAACTTGAATATCTGTTCCTGAGAAAGGATATCGTCAGCAAAATGGGATATATCAAAGATTTTGCTACAATCCGCGGAAACAGGGTTTATATCAGCCGCGGCCTCGGAACGGTCCTCTTTCCGTTTCGTTTCTTATCTGTTCCTGAAGTGACCATATTTGACACATAGCACCGGAAGCTGTCTATGAACCAGGCATAAAGGATTCATTGGATATATATGTCTATTCCCTATACATTCCTCCGGCTATTTTTTGGATGGCTTTTATGGTTAAATCAATATCACTTTCATCGTTGAAGTAACCCGGACTTATCCGTACCAAACCGCTATTCCGGGTCCCCAACGCCTGATGGGCACAGGGAGCGCAGTGCAGACCGTTCCTCACATAAATGCCAAAGCTTTTATTCAGGATATAGCCTGCTTCCGCAGAATCCATACCCTCAATCGATAAAGACAAAATCCCAGAGTTCTGTTCCGGTGGCGGAGAAAACACTGTAATCCGTTCATCGTTTTCCAGTGCTGAAAACAATAGCTCTAAAAGCTGTTGTTTTTTCAGGTA
Source organism: Clostridiaceae bacterium (assembly GCA_012522505.1). Classification (GTDB taxonomy): domain Bacteria; phylum Bacillota; class Clostridia; order DSM-8532; family DSM-8532; genus JAAYJG01. The sequence continues at coordinate 33,431 of JAAYKJ010000165.1, read as the reverse complement.
TATCTTTTCGATTCCGGTATCAAGAATATAGGAAACTCCCTTTCCAAGCCCGATAATCCCCGGAACGTTCAAGGTACCGCTTTCCAAGGCATCTGGATAAACAGAAGGCTGTGTCAGTTGATCGGATAAACTGCCGGTTCCGCCCTGTATGATGGGTCGAAGTGGGATGCCTTCGCGAACATAAATCCCCCCTGTGCCTTGAGGGCCAAGAAGGCTCTTGTGTCCGGGAAACACAAGAATATCAATGCACATGCTTTCAACATCGATAGGGACTACGCCTGCACCCTGAGACGCATCCAGCAGGAAAAGAACATCTTTGGATCTGCAATACTTTGCCGCATCGGCGAAGGGCATTATGGCTCCTGTAACATTGGATGAAAGGGACATGCATACTAATGAGGTTGAACCCGATACAGCACGTTTGATACTCTGAAGGCTGATCCTACCCATTTTGTCGGGTTCTATCAGTTCCAAATGGATCCTTCCCTCATTCTCCAGTGTTTTCAGCGGGCGCAAAACAGAATTATGCTCCATCATCGTGGTAACAACACGGGCTCCGTTGGACAAAACCCCATGTATTGCCATATTCAGACCATACGTTGCGTTTGGCATAAAGGCAATGCGCATCGGGTCGGCAATATGAAAAAGTTCCGCGAGAAGCTCTCGGGTATGAAAAATAGCATCATCTGCCTGGCGTGACATTTCATGAGCTGAACGTCCAGGGTTTGCACAACCTCTTTTCATAAAATCCGCCATGGCCTGAATCACCTGTGGTGGCTTTGGCCATGATGTAGCGGCATTATCCAAATAAATCATGAAAGTACCCCTCTAAACGTAGGATACTTTATTTTATGACAGGAATGCGTTTTTCTGAACTTGGCAGACTATTATGTTTATATCAGGGGTTGGGTTGACTTTGGCATGGATGTCCAGCTTCAGGGTTGTTGCCGCAATGTCTGCAAATATTCCCTTACTTTTTTCATATCGAGGAACATTTCTTCTCTTTTTGTCGGGTCTCTTAGCACAGCCGAAGGATGGTATGTGGGCATAATCCGGAAAAAGCCGGGTCTGTCGAGCCAGGTGCCTCTTATGCGTGTGATCCGGACATCATCACCAACAAGATACTTGAGGGCGGTGGAACCGAGACATACCAAAATAGCAGGCTTTATATATTTCACCTGATACCTGAGCCACGGAAGGCAGGCATGGGCTTCCTCGCCTAAGGGCACGCGGTTTTTCGGCGGACGGCATTTAACAATGTTGCAGATGTAGTAATCTTCCGGATCGAACATCAATGCATTCAACAGATGATCCAATTGCTTACCGGCTCTACCGACAAATGCCTCTCCGGTAAGATCCTCCTGCTGACCGGGGCCCTCACCAACAAGCATAACCGGTGCGCTCAGATTTGTGCCTCTTCCAATAACTACGTTTGTCCTTGTTTTTGCCAGCTCACAACGCTCACAATTCCGACAGGAATGAACAAAGCTATCCCATTGTACTTGATCCTTCATTTGTTCTCCTTCTTTTTGGCCTATTCCCTTCATAACGATCCTATCATAAAACAGGAACGCTGAGAAGGCGTCATCACAAGTTTTTACACCTTCACCTTCTATCTTGTCACTGTAGAATCTAACATTCTTATAGCAATTTTCCGATAAGATCATTAAGAGGATCATTCCATCACGGATGAATATTTTTGCAAGGAGGCAAAAAAATGAGAATCAGTGAATCTTTCATTCAAATGGAAGCTGCCTCCAATTCTGCAAGGTGGCAGCATTCTGTCGAACAACTGCGGGTTTGGGGCAATCCACAACAAACAAATGAAGAAGCAAAGCCCTGGGTTTTTGTTGATCTGTCTGATAAAGGCAAACAGCTTGCCGAAAAGATCCAGGAAACGAATGCGATCGAGCCATCTCAGTTTGAACTGCCTGAGGAGGACAGGAATAAACTGAAGCTCTTATCGGATTTCATTTATGTACTTACAGGAAAAAGAATAAAATTTGTGATACCAAAAGAAATTAATCAACTGAAGAAACTGCAGTCTGCGGGGTATCATCCCCAGTCCAAGCCTGTTGCCCGTAGAATGCAGGGTTTCGGAATCTCATACCACTATTCCGAAACCATTATTGAACAGGAGAGTATGTCATTCAAAACCGAAGGCATCGTTAAAACACAGGATGGGCGTGAAATTAAGCTGAACCTGAATCTAAGCATGAGCAGGTCCTTTGCCTCAAGTACAAGTATTACATTTAAGGCTGGAGATGCCCTGGTTGATCCTCTGGTGATCAATCTGAAGGGTTCAGGTGCCTCTCTCGGCAGCAAAAGTTATGAATTTGATCTGAACAACGACGGAATAATGGACAAAATCGCCTTCACAAACTCCGGTAGCGGGTTTCTTGCTCTGGACAAAAATGGTAATGGTGTAGTGGATGATGGTTCTGAATTGTTCGGCCCCTCATTGGGAAATGGATTTATGGAATTAGCTGCCTATGACGAGGATAACAACGGATGGATTGATGAAAACGACGCTGTTTATCAAAACCTCTCTATTTGGATTCGCGAGGATGATGGTGAGCCCAAACTCCTGGCAATTGGTGAGGTTGGTGTTGGAGCGATCTATCTGGGACATGTGGAAACACCGTTCACACTGAAGGACAATACCAATAATACTCTGGGGCAAATCCGGCAATCCGGCATATTTCTATTTGAAAACGGTTCTGCCGGAACCATCCAGCATGTGGATCTTTCCATATGATCGTGTTCAAGAATTATTGTCAAACGGGCTGAATCATCTGTGATGGCGTTCCTGGTTGAAAGGGCGGGCAGCAAACGAAGTTTGCTACCCGCCCTTCCCTTCAGCCATCGGCCGGTGATTGGCAACTGCCAGCCTTTTCAGCGGTCTATTAAGACAAGTGCGATTCCAGCTTCACTGGACGCGCACACCAAAAATAACAGGGCTGGCAAGCAACTTGCCAACCCCGTTTTGATCTATTGATGGTATTTCGCTGTCCACTCTTGAAATGCCAGATTTTCTCTATGCCGGCCTGACTGACGCTCCTCTTCTTCTGCTTGATATCTGTTGTTCATTCCCCTGAATTGGGCTTCATTACTGAATGCGTTTTTTCTCTGCACCGAATCGGGATCCAAAAGTACATCTGCAATTTCGTTCATGGTGGTATTGTCTTTCCCTGGTTTCTCCGCCATTTACATCCCTCTTTCCGCCATTTGTATTGATATATTTAGTATGCACAAGACTGAACCAGTCTATCCGAGGAAGCATACGGAACCGAAGGAAATCCAATTTGACTTCTGTTTATTTATATATGGAATCGTAACTATTCTTATCCTTTTGAACAAATGCCAAATTAATGCTATTAACAAATTCTTCGTTCGTTTTTGTCTGTACCAGGCGATTGACAATCATTTCCGTTACTTCGGCGGTGCCCATGTTGCTCATGGCCTTACGGATAGCCCAAATGGCTTCAAGCTCACGCTGGCTCAGCAGAAGTTCCTCACGCCGGGTGCCCGAACGATTTATGTCGAGTGCTGGGAAGATACGCTTTTCAGACAATTTTCTGTCAAGATGCAATTCCATATTCCCTGTTCCCTTAAACTCTTCATAGATTACATCATCCATTCGGCTACCGGTATCGATCAGCGCTGTGGCAATGATCGTAAGGCTGCCTCCGAATTCAATGTTTCTGGCAGAACCAAAGAAACGCTTGGGTTTATGCAATGCTCCCGGATCAAGACCGCCTGACAGTGTCCTTCCCGTAGGTGGGATCGTAAGGTTATATGCCCTTGCAAGACGGGTGATACTGTCAAGAAGAATGACCACATCCTTTTTTTGCTCTACAAGACGCTGTGCTCTTTCCAACACCATCTCAGCCACCTTGATGTGATGTTCCGGTAATTCGTCGAAGGTGCTGTAAATAACATCTCCCCTGATGGATCGCTGCATGTCGGTTACTTCTTCAGGCCGTTCATCGATCAACAGTACGATTAGCTCTATATCATTATATTTTTGAGTAATGGCATTGGCTATCTTCTTCAAAAGGATGGTTTTCCCTGCTTTTGGAGGTGATACGATCAGTCCTCTCTGGCCCTTGCCGATAGGAGCAATTAAATCGATTAGTCGCGGGGACAATTCTTTTGGTTCTGTTTCAAGCGTTATCCGCTTGTCCGGAAAAATGGGTGTTAGTTGTTCGAAGGGTTTGCGCCGCTGGGCCATATCGGGTGATTCGCCATTAACAGATAAGACATACAGAAGTGCCTGGAACTTTTCCCCTTCCTTCTGTATCCTTCCCTTTCCAACAATCTTATCCCCTGTTTTCAGGTTGAAACGTCTGATTTGTGAAGGAGATACATAGATATCACGAGGCCCTGACAGATAATTGTGACCCCTTAAAAACCCATAGCCATCGGGTAAAACTTCGAGAATACCACTGACAGGCTCATCACTTTCAAGACGTGACAGGTCTTTATTATATCCTGTCCGGTTGTTGTTATCCCGGTAATCCCTCGTGGTGTCAGTTCTTTCAGCAGAGGGCTCTCTCTCTTCGATGTTGTTTTCGTTATCATCCGGTGGAACGCTCTCTTTTTTGGGTTGCTGTATAGAAACCGTTTCCTCCTGTATAGCGGCTGGGACCGGTGTTTCCTGTGTGACAGTTGGAGCCACCTCTTCCTGTGCGGCAGCTGGAACCATCGTTTCCTGTGCAACAGTTGGAGCCATCACTTCCTTTGTGTCGACGGATACTGGTGCTTCCTGCTTGCTATCCTGAGCCAGGGCTTCCACCTGTTCCTGGGTTTTCTGAGCTGTCTCCTGTCGGCTCTGCGAGGCATGATGACCCTGCGCCGGGGGCCTTCCACGCCGTACAGCCTTTCTGATTTCAGGCTCTCTGTATATGGGGCTTCGAAATTCTTGTTTGGGTGGTCCTTCAGATTTTTGTTCTGGAACGGGCTCGCTCTCTATCGTCTGCTTTTCTTCGCTTGTGCCCGCTTCATAATTTGCAGCCTCTTTAACTTTTCTTGGTCGCCCTGGTCTTCTTTGTACAGTATTCTGCACAGGCTGACTTATCTGTTCAGGATCCTCCCCAACAGACAAGATTTTTTCAACTAATTCCTGCTTTCTGTAACGGGTAATGCTTTTTATCCCCATTACTTTGGCAATATACCTTAAATCTTCCAGGCTCTTGCCTTGCAGTTTCGTTCTGTCTTCCATGATACACCGCCTTATTTTATTTTCAATTGAAATATATCTGATTGGTGTTTTTACCAGACCAATTCATTATTTTTGCAACATTACTGGAAACCCGACTCACCAGATTCCCGGAATTCTTTCTGTATTTAATTCTTTCTGTAGGCTTTCAGCTTGCTGCATATTCAAGACATGCATTATTATTTCCTTCTATATTTGATCATATTAGAAACTATCACATTTGTGAATAGCAATGTATTATTTCCCCTAATTTTTTTACATCTAAAAATAAACCCCTTGATCTAAAATGGCTTCACAATAAGCTCCTGTATTTTTCCATGTGTTTCGTTTATTGGCAATGCGGGATATTAGCATGAAACAATATTCCTTATGATTTTATATATTATCTGGGTAGTATCTATGATTTCAGGAATTCAGAAGCAACTAAAATCCGTTTAGGTGGATTCACCTGTTATTCTGGACTGAAAAACCAAAGAAGATACATCCTCGGGAAATAGCTGATCCGTAGATTTTTGGTATTTTTACTATATCAGCTAATCTATGCCGCTGTCAAGACCTTCCGGGAAGTTTTTACTGTTTTTTACTGTTTCCCTGCAACCTGCATGTTAACCACTGATTTGCCTGACTAATTTTAGCGTCCTGATTCCTTACATCAACTATCCACAATGTCGACTTCCAGACCAGTCTTCTTTGCGAAATTAAGGATTCTTTCCTGGATTTCATCTTCAGGCTGTGTTTTTTCTTTTGTGCCGGTTTTATACAGTTCTACTTTCAGTTTTTTCCCGGTGCATTGTCGGATGACGTCGGTGATGATGTCAATACTCCTGCTTTTATTCAAGAGTTGTTCTTTATGCACATCTCCCTCAGGCAAAATGATCCATATGGTGTTTTCATCTTTCCAAACCGCCCTTGAATCGAACAGGTAGCTTAAGATAACCATATGTCCGCCTTTTTTGAGATCTGCCATTACATCGTCCCATTTTTCAAAGTCCTTTGCATTGAGGAGTTGGGTTTTTTCCGGTCCGGTCTTATTTACCGGTCTTACCGTTCTTTTTTCTTTATCGGCTGGTTTCAGTTCCGGGGTGCTTTCGTTGGTTTTCACAGCAACCCGTTCAAAGCTGGCATCGGCATTCCTAACAGGTATACCCTGCTCCAGCTTTCGAATTCTTTCTTCAAGAAGATTAAGCTTATATGAAAGGTCGTCTTTATCTCTGGTGATTTCCCTTGTGCAAATGCGCAGGAATGTCATTTCCAGCAGTATTCTTGGGCTTGAGCTCCAGCGTATACCTGCTTCCAGCTCTGACAATTCTCTTACCACCGCCAAGGCTTCTGCTGGCGACGTTTTACTGGCCAAAGCGGGTATCCGCATTCTGTCCTCGCCAGACATTGAATGCAATGGATCAAGGCTGTTAACCGTTTGATAAACAAGTATATCCCGAAACAGTTGAACCAAACCCTGAAGGAACTGGCCTGGATCCTTACCGTCTGTGATAAGAAGGTCTATGGCCTCTACTGCCGCTTTCCCGTTCCGTTCAATCAGGAAGTCTGCTGTATCAAGAATGAGCTTATTGGGCGCTATGCCAACAATTTCATGAATATCTTCCAGAACCAGCGGGTTTTTCCCGGTGGCAATGCATTGATCAAGAATACTGATACCATCCCTTAGTGCTCCTTCCGCAAGAGAACCGATGAATTCAAGGGCATCCTGCGTTAGATTAACGCCGGCTTCTTCCGCTATTTTCATTAATCTTTGTACAATGCCGCCGACAGATATACGCCTGAAATCGAAACGCTGGCATCTGGACAGTACCGTCGCGGGAAGCTTGTGCGGCTCGGTTGTCGCCAGTATGAACATGACATGCTTCGGGGGTTCCTCCAATGTTTTCAAAAGCGCATTGAATGCACCCGTGGAAAGCATGTGTACTTCATCGATAATATATACCTTTATGCGTGCCTGTGTTGGTGTATACCCCACTTCATCGATAATACCACGCACATTGTCGACACTGTTGTTGGATGCCGCATCGATTTCGATGACATCCAGTACTGTTCCATCAAGAATTCCATGACATACCGTGCATGTATTACAGGGGTTTCCATTGATCGGTTGAAGACAATTTACCGCACGGGCGAATATTTTCGCCATGGTTGTTTTTCCGGTGGCGCGTGTTCCGCTGAAAAGATAAGCGTGCGCTATTTTCCCAGATAGGACAATATTTCTTAAGGTATTCACTACATGTGCTTGTTCGACGACATCGTCGAAGTTCAGTGGCCTGTATTTTCTGTATAAAGCCTGGTGTGCCACGTTTACCACCTCAATTCCTCTCTCCGGGCGGCCCTGTCACCATTCGCCCAACTGTTTAGGTATAAATTTTAAGTAATCGGCAGAAACCAAATGGTACCGAATCCCTTCCACTTCCCCTTCTGTCGCATAATTACATTTCTTTCCGTGCAAATGGCCATATATACAAATATCGACATGGTATTCGCTTAGAATTTCTACAAACCCTGTTGGTTTCCCATCAGAAGTGAAAGGCGGATAATGCAGCATGGCAATAATAACGCCATCAAACCCAATGGTTGAATTCAAAGAAAGCCTTAGTCGCTCCAGCTCCCTTAGATAAATTTTTTCATCCTGTTTGCTGAAGCCCTCATCTTTAGGACTTTTCCAGCCTCGGCTTCCAACGATAGCAACACCGTTAAACAAACAGGCATCGTTTTGAAGGAAGGAAATACGCTTTAGATTTTCCCTTTCCAGATAATTTAGAAGCTTATTTCTGGTTGTCCACCAATAATCATGGTTTCCTTTTGTAATGATCTTCTTTCCGGGAAGCTGTTCAATATATTGAAAATCAGGGCCTGCATTGTCAAGACATGTGGCCCATGATATATCTCCGGGCAACAAAACCAGATCTTCCTCTGAAACAACCTGCTGCCAGTTTTCCTGGATACGCTGCATATAGTTCTTCCATTCCAGCCCGAAGATATCCATCGGTTTGTCTTCAGCCAAAGCCAGATGTAAATCAGATATGGCAAATACGCGCATTTTCATCCTTTCCCTTTGGGATCCATGATCGCAAACTTGATAACCCCTTCTACTGCAGTTTCGCCACCTACCGAAGCCCGTACATTAACCTTTCCTACACCGCGGCGAAAAACAGCGAATTCAGTCTCAAGCAATAATGTGTCCCCGGGAACAACCTGCCTTCTTATTTTCAGACCATCAATTCCCGTAAACAGGGGCAGCTTTCCTTTGTTTTGTTCCATCATCAACCCGGCCACACATGCAGTCTGAGCCAGAGCTTCGATTACGAGTACGCCGGGCATAATTGGATAATCAGGGAAATGCCCCTGAAAAAATGGTTCGTTTGCAGTTACGTTTTTTATGGCAACTGCTCGTGTAACAGGCTCCAATTCAATCTCTATAATTTTGTCAATCAGTAGAAACGGATACCGATGCGGAATAATCTCTTTTATTTGAGCAATATCCAGCGTCTTCTTTTCCATCTTTCCTTCTCTCCTGTATTCTCATGATTAATCCTGTTCCCAGTTATGATAGATGTTCTGCACATCATCCAAATCTTCCAGCCTCTCCAGAAGTTTTTCCATTTTTTCAGCCATTTCTTCATTATTCAAAGCGGTAGTTGTTTGAGGCAACATGGCTATCTCGGCTGTTTCAAACTGGTACTCGTCATTCTCCAGAGCTTCTAAAACCTTTGTAAAATCATCGGGTTCGGTGATCACTTCATAATACTCTTCTTCTTCGATGACATCCAATGCACCAGCCTCAAGAGAAACCATCATCAGTTTATCCTCGTCAACATCTTTTGTTCTTTCGATAATAAACTGACCTCTCTTATCAAACATAAAGGCTACACAACCATTGGTTCCCAGATTACCACCAAACTTATCGAAAATATGCCGGATATCTCCTGCTGTGCGGTTTCTGTTATCCGTTAATGTTTCTACGATTACAGCAACACCACCCGGGCCATATCCCTCATATACTATCTCCTCAAAGCTGTCGTTGGCTAAGTCTCCGGATGCTTTTTTGATGCTTCGAAGGATATTATCATTCGGAACATTGTTTGCCTTCGCCTTTGCAATAACGTCCTTAAGCCTTGAATTCGCGTTGGGATCCGGCCCACCTGAACGGACTGCAACCGCAATTTCTCTTCCTAGCTTTGTAAAGACCTTTCCCTTCTGGGCATCGGTTTTTTCCTTCTTACGTTTAATGTTTGCCCATTTTGAATGACCGGCCATATTTCCCACCTCTGTCTTTAATATTTAAAGGGGTTGAACCCTTCTTTTTGCTTCAAACCTTATTTTCTCATTATCCGTGAAAAATTTCAACTCAGAGTGTTCCCGTTTTCATCGAAATCGACTGATGTTGTTCCATGGAAGGATATCTTGGCCTGCCCTCCGGTAATTTCGTTGATCGACTTTTCGAAGGCCTCTTTTTTTGTCGGCTCAAGAAACAATTCTATCTCTACGATATCTGTGAAATTTGCACCACCTGCGGCAAATTTTTCGGTATCCAGATAATTTCGTATCTTTCCATAAAAGGAATAATCGATATGTATTTTGGTTTTCAGACATTTCTTCCGTAGAAGAACCCCCGCATCATCAAGACCTGCTGTTGCCGCTTTTCCATAGGCCCGAACAAGGCCTGGCGCCCCTAATAGAATGCCTCCGAAGTAGCGGACTACGACCACAAGAACATTTTTCAGTTCCTTCATCCGTATAGCCTGTAGAATAGGCAGCCCCCCGGTTCCCGAAGGTTCCCCGTCATCACTGAACCTTTGAATTTCGGTTTCAGTTTCAATAACATAGGCATAACAGTGATGTCTCGCATCCCAATACTTCTTTTTCAATTGAGCCAGGCAATCCAGCGCCTCCTCTTCCGAGTTCACCTGAAAAGCCCAGGACAAAAAACGGGATCGTTTTTCCTCATATTCACCGTTCCCCGTCCTGGAAACAGTGCGGATACAGCGTTGCATTCCATTCCTCCTTCAATTAACCGGTGTGCCTATGTACATGTAAGTTTTGTGTATTCGCTTTTTGATTGCAGAATGTTGTTCCAACAATAAATGATGGCCGCGAGGCCACCATTTATTGTACCAGAAAACAGTCATAAAAGACAGTTTTGATTTTGAACCCAAGGGCAGATCTATTTATCAGGCCATCACACAAAAGACCTTGACACCAATGCAATAAAAACGGCAACCTGCTCTGGCCATCTCCTTGTGTGGTTTCCTGATGCCCGGCTTATTTAAGCCATTTATAACTTAATCGAGATAACTGAACGATTTTCTCGTGGTTTTCGTATGAATGAGTATACTAACTTGCTATCGAGACTAATTCTTTATATTTCAAGTAAGATACATGAAGTAATGAACGATCCTGGCTATATGTTATTTTTTCCATGGCTTCCTCTATCGAAAAGAACCCGCCGTTGATAAATTTTGCAGGCTCGCCTATTTTAAAGCTTTCATCGGGTGCCATCATGATGAACCAGGTGATTCGGTTACAGACGGGCTTTTGTCTTGTTACAGAGAAGAATTCATAGTTGGTTCTGCCTGCTGATGAAATGATTGATGCATCAATACCGCCTTCTACTTTGACCCTGTTAAGCGCTACTTCGCTTTGCAATTCACCATTTTTAATCACCCCCTTTGGAAATACCCATTCTCCTTTTTCATTTTGAAGCAAGAACACTTTACTGCCGGAGAAAACCACTCCTCCAGCACAGTTTCTTAAAAGCATATCGATTACCCCTTCCTGTTTTTTATTTGAACGGTTTCCCGCATCATTCGGCTTTGAGAATACTTATATAACAAAAAGGGCACCTGTATGAAATATTCATTAATTCCTATTGTGTGCCCTTACCAAAATCATATGAAGTTTTGTGTAACATGTATAAGAAGGAGGAACAAAAATGAAAATAATCCATATAAATCTATTACCCACTTTCCATTCATTGAACCAGTAAATTATTTTTGATTTTGAAGATCTGTCATTCCCTGCACAGGAACCTCCAAATTTTCTTCCAGGTTCCCAAATTGAGGCATTGTATCGGATAAATTCTTTTTCGAATACGCATCAATGACGTGAACGTCGTTTTCAGTAAGCCTAATCTTCTTGTTCTTCAATACTCTCATCTCCTTTGTCAAGGAAGTGTGAACAAAAATGAAACATAAAACCAAAACAGAATAAGAATTTCTCTTAATTATATTCTACCACATAATTTGATTTTTACTACCTATAAATCATTTTTTATTAAAAACTTTTTTAATCAAATTGACTGCTTAACACCACAATGTACTTGCAACGGAAAGGTCACGCAATGCCGCTCGAACACCGAAAACCCCCGCTTATAAACGGGGGTTTTGTAGAACTGATTTATTTAGCTAAGGTTTGCATGCTGCGGCCACATGGAACAGCGGGTCGCCAGTCACGCCTCTTTTGCTAAAATTCCGGCTCTATCAGGCCATAATTCCCATCCTTGCGCTTATATACAACATTCACTTCTTCAGTATCCCCATTGGAAAACACAAAGAAAGTGTGGCCAAGAAGGTTCATCTGCAAGATAGCTTCCTCAACGCTCATGGGTTTTATGGCAAACCTTTTGCTTTTCATTATTTTATAATTGCTCTCTTCTTCTATGTTTTCATCTATGAGAAAATTATCGGGTATAACACCTTCCTGATAGATCCTTTTACCCAATTTCGTTTTGTTTTTTCTGATCTGTCGTTCCAGCTTATCGATTACTGCATCAATTGAGGCATACATATCATCTGTTGTTTCTTCGGCCCGAATAAAAATTCCTTTGGACAAAATCGTGACTTCTAAAATATGTCGGTTTTTTTCGATCTCAAAGGTGAGATGACATTCGGCGTCCCCTTTAAAAAACTTCTCAATTTTACTGAGTTTTTTGATGGCACGCTCCCTTAAGGCAGTTGAAACCTCAGTGTTTTTCCCGCTGACGATGTACTTCATCTTAACATCCCCTTTCAGATATTTGCTCATGCAATTGCTTTTCCCCTGCGAGGGAATTACGACCAACATAAAGCGTTTCCTTGGTTCTATTTTACCATATTTTTACCCCGGTTGAGCAGGAATAAACAACCCTTGTTCTTCCAATCTGTGTATATGCTGCCAACCTATGGTAGAGAAAAGGCGTTTAGCCTGCTTCTGCCCCCAATCTGATTGCGGTCTGCTATTATTCACATTTCCCATCCACAAACAACACAGCTTATGATAAAACAAGGGTTTTGTTCTTGTGGATAATGTGGATAAGTTTGTGTATAACTTGCTATTATAGTGTTTTGAGTTGTGGATAAGTTTTTCACAGGTTCCCTCTCATCAAATACTAAAATACAGGGTTTGTCACCGCAACAAAATATAATTAATCGGTTACAGGTTTACAATATAGCCGTTCTGAAATGTAATTAAACCGAGGCTCATAGATATGGGATTTACAGGTGCCCGGACGAATATTGCAGAACATACAAGTGGAGCCAGGTGCGTGTTGTAATAGCATAAAAAGAGATTTGGAAAATACTGCAGGGCAGACAATGGATGTATAGACAGCCCCGTCTATATCGCCTTGTTGATGATGTGATCATCAGGCTTACAGAGCGGTAACACAATTTCCGGTAACAGCCAAAGCCTGCCTGGCAGCCGCACTTTAGTGATTTCAGGATCTAATGTTGATTCACTTTTTCAGCACCGTTTGCCTGAAGAATATTTTTAATTTCATCTGCTTTCTCTTCCTCAGCTTTCATTGTAAAAACAACCTTACCGCCTCGGATATCGGTTTCATACTCTTTGCTTTCTGCTTCAGGAATACCCATATCTACCAGGCCACCAATTATACCACCGGTTGCAGCACCTCCGATAAGACCTGATATGGGACCCATGGCAGCAATGATACCAAGTCCGGGTATGGCAACCAGTCCGGCACCAATGAGAAGACCGGCAAGGCCACCAATAACGCCACCCGTTACAGCACCGTTGGACATGTTGTCATTAACCATTCCCTTCATACCACTGGATTGTGTCTGGTCTTCATTCTTAACCAGTATGGAAATATCATCGGTCCTAAGACCTCGCTCCTTTATCTCCCTGGCAGCTTTTTCAGCGTAATCCACTCTGTCAAAAACACCAACTACGGTTACAGACATAAAAGCTCTCCTTTCTTTTTCTGTCCAGCCTAAAAACGGACAGAAAAAACTATATACATTGAAAAATTCAACGTATATAGTATATGTTTATCTGAAATGATTATTCGATTTTACTCTCCGATTAAGTTTCTGAGGATGTCATTTTTTATGTTAAAGTCGCAGATTGCCTGCAGTACTTCCTGTTTTCTTGTCACCACGTTGATTTCGGTATCAATCATATCTCTTCGACTGATGATCCCGGCATTATGTTTCACCTTTAAGGCCGCCAACCTGCTGTTTTCCAGATCCAGTCGCTTATTGGCCAGCTCCAGAGAATCGAGCGCTGTCAAAAGATCACTGTGTGCATTGCGGATGGAAACCTCGAGTTCGGTTTTTGCATCATACAAAGCTTTTTGGGCAGCTTCGAGCTCATAAGCTTTTTTATCGTAATAATCCAAACCAGGTTTAATATATTCCTGTGTAATCTGGAATTTCATGCGGGCCGCTTCCACAGCTTTTTGCCTGCTGTATACCTCTGTATCCTCCAAAAGCGCTTTTTCAATGGACTTATCAATATCGAAAAAGTCCAGAACATAATGTGTAGCGACCTTTTGTAGCTCATAATCGAATTCAATCTGGTTTTCATCACTCAAATCAACATGAAGCCTCTTTTTAATATCCAGGATATTTGATTTCAGGGTGGTTTCCATTTTGACCAAATCCAGCTTCTCAACAGATAGAGCTAATTCCTCATTCGTAATATCGGCCTCTGATATCAGCCCCTCCTGAAACTGTATGGTATCAATTCTGAATTTCTCTTCGATCAGGGCAAGCTTCTCTCTCTTCAGCGCAACATTGTCCTGTGCCAGCAGAACCCGCATCATCTCCTGATAGACATCGGCTTTCAATTGCCGCTCATGATCCGATTTCTGCCGTCGGGCCACTTCAAGCGCAGTTTCCGCTTCAAAAGGAGCTACTTCTTTAATGATGGTTCTTTCCACTACCTCCTGATGCGTTCCTCCGATAAATCCTTTTATCGCTTCATCCTTCGCATCTTTTAAGGCGCTTTCCTTTGACTTGATATTGTAATCGTCCAGTGCGGGCTGAATCGAATTTTTAACCGCAGTCTCCAGTGCGGATTCATATGTAAATGTTGTTATGGCCTCTTCAGCATAAACCATAACGCCTGTAACAAAGACAAGCAACAGCACTAAAACAGCAATTCTTTTCATTCTCATTCTCCTCTCAGAATCAATATCCTGGCCCAACAGAGATCGCGCGACTGAATTGATCCTGTTTGATCAAGGTGGTAATCATACTCATGTTTACCGCATATTCCAGCTGATTCACCGCATTCTCCAACTGTTCCACAACCGAAATGGGAACCAACCCCTGATGATATTGTTTCGACACAGTCTCAAGCTGATTTTTCTGCTTTGCAAATTCAAGCTTGGCAATTTCCAGATCCAGATAACTGGTTTTCAAGTCTTGATAGGCCTGTCTGATTTCTTTTTCAATGGAATATTTTTGCTCAGCCAGCTTTAGTTTCAGATCTTCCATCTCATCCAGCGCTTTTTCATAGTCTTCCTTGGTCTTTGGATCATATTTATTGACGTTTTCATGCTGATATATCGTAAGCTTCGTAAGTGTTAACCGTATTTGCTGGTCAAGATCCCAAATTTCCATTCTGTTTTTCAGCGCACTGGAAACAGCCTGCTCTTCGGTAATTAAAATCTTGTTATGGCTAACCCAAGGCGTCCCAACCAAATCGTACCGGTAGTTCAGCTCAAGCCCGGCAAGGCGGTTAAACTGCCGGTGTATGTTTTCATAATCTCGGTTCGCCTTGATGATTGCGTTTTCGTGGGTTTGTACATCAAGCCTGGCCCCTTCCAGATCGAGTGCTGTAATCAGACCATTGTTATAACGCACCTCTTCTCGCTCAAACAACCTGTTTGCCAGCTCAAGGGATTTCTCTGCCAAAATTTTATTCTGATAGGCACTGTACAAGCCTATATAAAGGTTGTCTGCCGCATTTGCCATGGCGTTCCCGGTAACCGCAAGGGCTTTCTGACGGACTTCCCAGACATATTTCAATTGTGCGGGTATAAATTCCTTAGCGAGCCGCAGCTGCATTTGCGTAGTAGCATCATAATAGTAGTTTTCATCCTCTTTGGTAAAAGGATTGTAGAAGGTGGTCTTTTTAGTATCAATACTTTCAGATCTCAGAGCTTGAGTCTCATAGGCTTTTTTCGCAAAACGGATGTTTTCCCGGGCATCCCATATCGCTGTGGCATTTTCTCTTATCAAAGCAGTCGCCATTTGGCGGCTTAAAATTCCACCCGAGTCGGAAGCCGCGTGAGCCTGCGGTAATAAAGCCAATATTGCGTTTACCGCAATAACTGCCAAAGCAACGCATTTCTTTCTCAAGACAAGCCCTCCTTTACCATGAATTATCCTTGCATATCTACAGATGATCCCTGTAGCCCTATCGTAATATATGTGAATTTCTCCAGGCTTCACTTCGTAATCCAATTATATCAACGAAGGAAGAGGATTAAAAGTCTGAATTATGCTACCATAACCATAACATTTAAATCATGCGCTTGCCTGGCATAAGAATGCCTCAACATCTGTTTTTTCAACGCATAACAAAAAAGAGCCGTGGCTCTTTTTTGTTTGCTCATTGTTATCTGTTTACTGGTTACAATGAATCACGTTTTGGATAATTGCAGGATTATTGTTGTTTTTTTCTTTCGTTTTCCCTTCTCCGTTGTACATTGTTCGGATTCACATCTTCAGAGAATTCTGTCATATTTTCACCCAACTGATCATTGTTGAAGCTGTTCTTCTTTCTCTGGTTGTTCTCCTGATTTTTGTCTCTTCTTTGGTTCTGATTGTTTTGGTTTTGGTTTTTGTTCATTTTTTGAACACCTCCATAAATAACTGTTTCCTTTATCGCCCAATAAACATTTGGACAAAAATTTTCCCGTACTTTGGACTTTGATAAATTCCGATTCCGGTATAATTAAAGTTTCCATTCAGGATATTCTTCCTGTGCCCCTCGGAATTCATCCACGCTTTTACAGCGCCTTCCTCAGTACTGTTCCCTGCTATATTCTCTCCAGCTGTTTTGAAAGTTATACCGAATTGACGCATCATATCAAAAGGTGAACCATATGTCGGTGACTGATGCGAGAAGTAATTGTTCTGCACCATATCTTTTGCTTTCAATCGAGCCACATCCATTAACGACGCATCAGCCTTCAATGCTGCCAGTCCAGCCTTTGCACGCTCTTGGTTGATCAGGTTTAATATCTTCTGTTCATCCTGAGACAGGCCTGCCTGCGGAGCCTGTGTCGGCTGTGGTGCTGTCGTGGGCTTTGGTGCGGATGGTGTTGATGGCGTGCTGTTGCCCGGGTCGTCTACTTTGTTTGGCGGCAACAGATATTTTCCACTGACACATCCAACCATTCCTGTGTTGGTGTCGAATATCACGTACCAGCCATTATCCATCTTGGCCAGTACATTAACCCACTGATTCTTCTTCAGGGTTCCCACAATCATATGCTTTGTTGATGGTCCTTTACGGACATTCAGTTCCACCGCGGTGACGATCCCACTGATAAAATCCACTCTTTGCCATGTTTGTTCCGCATTGGCCCGGGTGGCACCCGGACTAAACAGGCCAAACACGGCTACAGACAGGAAGGTAAGCAGGATAATTACCACAATTCTTTTTCTCATAATCTCCCTCCTCATACCATGTTCCGGACCCTGCGGACATTCTCCCAAAACATTAAACAGCCACGGGCCTTCTTACTGGTGGAATACTTGCAGGATCCAACTTTGCAATAGATAGTATGTCTCCAGGTGAAATGAATTATTTACAAATAAAAAAAAATTATGCAATTTCGCTGCGAATTTGGATTTGATCAAAAGAACCCCCGCTAAAGATAGTGGGGGCTGAAAGATGATACGGTTTTATCAGAGATTCACTCACTGAATCTTTCACTCATTTTTTTAATAATCAAAAAGCCAAGGATGAAGGTTGCAATGGAAAGGACAATATTCCATCCCGAAGGCAGCCCTGTGTCAAATACAATATCTACGATGGATCCGGCCACAAACCCCAGAATCAACATATAGGTTTGTTGAGGTTTGCTATTCATGAATCTCTCCAGCACCTTTGTTGTGGTAATGATGCCGAATGCGGTCCCAAGGCAGATGGGTATCAGATAGCTGAACACCCACTCTGCATTCGGGGTTGTGCCATGCAAAACTATTGTCCGCAGCTCACTTAGTGCATTAAGGGTTATATCATACAAACCAATCGCCAGCAGCATGAAGGATGTGCTTAGGCCTGGAAGAATTAAGGCGACTGCTATTATTATACCTGCAAAGAACAAAAAGACGAACTGCAGGATTCCGGATGAATTGGCGAGGTTTACAATTGTGACGTCATAGAAAGACATTACAAGAATTATCAGTACACCAGCTGCAAAATACAACCAATTCCCTGCTTTCATGAAACCACCTGATGCTTTTTTGAATAAAACCGGCATGCCTCCGATAATAACACCTATAAACAGATAAACCATCGGATATCTGAAATGAATCAGAGCCAATTCCATAACCTTGCTGAATGCGAGTAGCCCGATAATACCACCTATTCCTACCGTCGCAAGAAATATGATATTCTTTTTCATATCCTTGAAGAAAGAACTGATGGCGTGGATGATGTCATCGTATAAACCCAGAATGATGGACATTGTCCCTCCGCTGACGCCTGGTACCAGTGTCGCGATTCCTATCACGACACCTTTGACAATATAAACTAAATATTTCAAAAGATCTACCTCCGCATTTTCAGGACAGAATCAGCAACCACCATTAATAAGCCTTCCCCCAATACACCATGTGTTTGGCAGGTTCGCCGCAGCATACGCAGGTGTCTGCGATTTCTTCCTGGGTAAAGGGGATACAGCGGGCTGTTGCCCCTGTTTCTTCCTTGATCCTGTCTTCACAATCTCTGTCGCCACACCACATGGCTTTAATAAACCCTGGGTTTTCTTCACAGATCGCTGCCAATTGCTCTATACTTGTGGCAGTATAGGTTTTTTTATCACGCATTGTTCTTGCCTTTTCCAAAAGCCCCCTCTGCATATCTGCAAGTATCTGGGGGATTCGGGTTTCCAGCTCTTCAAGCGAAATGAATATCTTTTCACGGGTATCCCTGCGCACGATTACACATTGGTTCTTTTCAATATCCTTTGGACCCAGTTCAAGGCGAAGCGGAACACCTCTCATTTCATGCTCACTGAATTTCCAGCCTGGCATTTTGTCACTGTCGTCCAGATCCACACGTACGATTTTTGAAAGCCTTTCCTTAACCGCAAAAGCTTTTTCCAAAATACCTTCTTTGTGTTGCTGCACCGGAATAACGACCACCTGTATCGGAGCAACTTCAGGCGGTAGAACCAACCCATTGTCGTCCCCATGAACCATAATAATTGCTCCGATAAGCCTGGTTGATACCCCCCATGAGGTTTGATGCACATATTGCAGTTGGTTGTTTTTATCGGTATACTGAATCTCAAATGCTTTTGCAAAACCATCGCCAAAATTATGGGTTGTTCCAGATTGAAGCGCCTTTCCGTCATGCATCAGGCTTTCTACCGTATAGGTTGCTCTGGCACCTGCAAACTTTTCCTTATCGGTTTTTTGACCCTTCACAACAGGAATGGCCAGATAGTCTTCGCAAAACCGTTCATACACCTCCAGCATTCGGATGGTCTCCTCCTGAGCTTCCTGCGCTGTAGCATGGGCAGTATGCCCTTCCTGCCATAAAAACTCCAGAGACCTTAAGAATGGCCGGGTTGTTTTCTCCCAGCGCACAACAGAGCACCACTGGTTATATAGTTTGGGCAGATCTCTGTAAGAGTGAATGATATTGGCATAATGCTCACAGAAAAGTGTTTCTGAAGTAGGCCGCACACACAACCTTTCGGTCAACTCGTCCGCTCCCCCATGGGTTACCCATGCTACTTCAGGGGCAAACCCTTCCACATGGTCCTTCTCCTTTTGTAATAGGCTTTCAGGAATAAACATGGGCATGTATACATTCTGATGACCGGTTTCCTTAAACATCCTATCAAGGTTTTTCTGTATCAGTTCCCAGATCGCATACCCATATGGGCGGATAATCATGCACCCTCGAACGCTGGAATATTCGATCAGATCGGCTTTTTTCACAATATCCGTATACCATTGACCAAAATCCTCGTCCATAGCGGTAATGGCCTCGACCAGTTTCTTATCGTTTGACATCCATAAACAACTCCTTTTTCTATAGATTCAGTATCTGGCAGGATTATGCATGTTTCTGTTTTCCTGCACACAAAACATCCAATAAAAAACGCCCCTGTAAACAGGGACGGAAATTCCGCGGTACCACCCAAATTGGTCAAAAGACCCGCTTGATTGCTTTATCGCAGCACTTACGGCAATTTCATCAATTGCTTCTCAGGGATGGGAAGAAAAGAATAAAATGTTCAGAAGCCTTCCAGCATAATGGCCTCTTTCTCTGTGAACCTCTTCTTTTCGCAGCCCCTTCATCGAATTTCTTATGATGGCTCTTTCAACTATTCGGCATAGCAGTGCGCAGCGCCGAAGATATCCTTACTATAATATACCTTCCTATCAGTGTCAAGCAGGAAGTCTGCAAAAACTTCCTGCCTTTTCCACTGTCTCGTTACTGTTCATATCCTATATGCTTGGGAGATAGCTGTGCATAACGGAAACTATCTCAGTAAATCGTTCTTCCCTTCTCATCCGGTATACCGGTCTTTCTGAAAAAATAGCTGTTCACGACATCCCGCCATTCTGCCGCATCTTTTATCTGTATCTCCAGCATTTTCAGCACATGATCAAACCTTTCGGTATCGATCAGATCTTTGAGCTCCAACCAACTGTCTCTATACCGTTTCACCTGCTCAACACCTTCAAAATGTGTGTCATAAATATGCTGAATAAGGGTTTTTCCCGATTTCAGGCGGTAGGTATAGGGTACACGATGAAAAAACAACAAGAGCTCTTCCGGGCAGGTTTCACGATTGTTATACATCTCTGCGTTAGGTGGGAAATATTGCCCTGTATTGCCCGTCCCCGTTTCAACCGTTCTGTCAACACCGATCCCATGACAATCAGCTCTGTGGTAGGTTCCCCATGCTGAGTATTCATATCCGTCAACGCTGGGGCCATAATGGTGTCCTGGATTGACCATCCATCCGATCCCCAGTGGAGAGGTATATTTCTCATAAGTATGCCATGAGCTCAATAAAATATCGTTGATCACATCCATTACTTTATCTGAATCACCAAAGGTTAGCCGGATCCATTCATCAGTAATCGCTCGGCTGTCTGTATCTGGATTCCAGGCAAGCCTACCATAACCATACAGGTTAGCCTGGGCAAGAATATGTCCCGTCCAGTTGGCGTCATCACCGATATTGGATACCGCAGCAATACCACAATGCTTCTGTGGAAACAGCCTTCCTGAAATGATCCTCTTGACAGTTGATCCGCTACCCTTTGCAAAGGTATCAAAGTCAAGTACTTCCTTCCATTGCGGGATAAGATAGCAAACATGCTTCTGCTGACCCGTATATTCCTGCGTAATCTGCAGCTCAAGCATCTGGTTCGTCTTTTTCAGACTGCCGAAAAGCGAAGACACAGGTTCTCTAACCTGAAAATCCATCGGTCCGTTTTTGATCTGCAAAATGACATTGTCCATGAATTTGCCATCTAAAGGCATGAAATTATCATAAGCAGCATTTGCACGATCGGTTTCCAGATCCCGCCAGTCTTGCATACAGTTATAAACAAAGCAGCGCCATATGACAATTCCGCCAAATGGTTTCAGGGCTTTCGCAAGCATATTGGCACCCTCAGCATGGTCCCTGCCATATGTAAACGGACCAGGTCTGTATTCAGAGTCTGCCTTGACCAGAAATCCTCCGAAATCGGGAATAGACTGATAGATTTCACGTACTTTCTCACACCACCAGTTTTGAACCGCTGCATCAAGAGGATCTGCGGTGGGCAACCCTCCCAAATCGATTGGACTGGAGTAATTAATTGAAAGAAAAGTCTGTATGCCATATCTTCTGAAAAGTTCAGCGAGCTTGACCACATCAGGCAGGAAATCCGTGAGTAGCCGTGTTTCATAATGATGTACATTCACATTATTCAGCACTATTCCATTGATACCAACAGACGCCAGCATTCTGGCATAATCACGGATTATTTCCATATCTTCTGAAAAGCGGTTATCTTTGTAAAAAATTGATTTACCTGCGTAACCTCTTTCGATCGTGCCATCCATATTATCCCACTGGTTCACCATGCGCAGCTTGTTTAAAGGACATTCGGCCCGTTCTATTTTCTCTGGAGGCGTTTTCATCTGCAGCAACCGGAGAAAGGCAAATACACCATACAGAACCCCTCTGTCCTGTTTACCAGCGATTATAAAGCCCTGTTTATGACGCTTGATAATATACCCTTCTTCGTCTATATTTTCAGTTTCAGAAAAAGCGATACCATCCATTTGCTCCACAATGCCAATCGCAATCCCCTGAAACGTTTGTGTTCTTTCGGGAGTGATCCCAAGCATGGATTGAATCCCATAAGCCAGTTCGGACAAAGCAGACTCTATAACAGGTGAGGTGCCAACACAGGTGATGGAATGACAAAAAGTTGCATATGCATCTGCGATTGGAGCATTGATTGGGCGATAATTCAGCCAACAATCATAAACCGGGGATTTCTTTCTATCCGGGCGTTTCGTTGTTGCATCCATAGCTGTTATTGTTCTCCTTTCAATTGTTATAGCGCCGCGTTATTGGCAAAAATTTTCTTTTGTGGCGCTCTCGTTTTCATTATATCAACAGAAACAATTCCAATCAATTGCAAAACATCTGAATACAGATAAGCTGTTTAGAGCAAACCGTTTTCAGCAAAACTAAAGTAATTGTTTCCTGCGGCTATCATGTGATCGATGACCGAAACTGAAATCGTTTTCATCGCATCACATATTTTTCGGGTTACTTCAATATCAGCGTTGGAGGGTTTCAGGCTTCCGCCGGGATGGTTGTGAGCCAGTATGATACTGCTGGCCTGATGCCTCAAGGCTGTTTCTACTATCAGCCGAGGATATACCGGCGCTTCATTAATGGTTCCTTCATGAACCAAGGCAGCATAGTTCAGTTGGTTCTGTGAGTTCAGGCAGCACACATAGAACGCCTCATAGGTTTTTCCGATGAAAAGGGTGGTTATGAACTGCCCGGCTTTGGAAGAACTGTCCAGAACGGGTTTTCTCCCCTGCTTCAGCATCATATACCTTCTGGCCAGTTCAGGAACCATAGACAAAAATATAGCGGTGTTTCTGGTAACCTTCCCCTTTTTTATGAGCTCTTCCGGTTTGGAATCAAAGAGGCTTTCAAGGGTACCAAACTTCTCTAGAAGACGGTGAGCCATTTCATTTGTATCTTTTCTTGGAATAGTATAAAAAAGCAGCAGCTCAAGCACCTGATGATCTTCAAATGCGTTCAGCCCTTCCTCGATAAAGCGCTGCTTCACTTTCTCCCGATGACCTTCATGCAGATTCCTGCTCATAACTCTCCCCCATTTAACAGAGAAATGATATCCGTTGAGAAAAAAACCCAGGGGTGTTCATTCGGAGGAGTGCTAACAATCCGAATGACCTCATCCCTGACAGGATGCTTGAAATCCAGCTGTAAGGACCATAATGCCAAGTGTTTTGTTGGTTTTCCATGTCTTGTACTTCCATACTTGTTGTCTCCGATTAACGGATGCCCATCGTGAGAGAACTGCACGCGTATCTGATGAGGCCGCCCTGTTTCCAGATCGATTTTCACCAGTGACATCCCCTCGGCCCGGGCAACCACATGGTAATTCAATAGGGCTTCCTGACTACCCGGTGTGCCCTTTGGCACCACATGAACAATATTCTTTGTACGATCTTTGAAAAGATAGCTATGATATGTTCCTGCACTGTCCGCATAGGATCCTTCCACAACGGCAAGGTAGGTTTTTTGAACCTTTCTTGCCCTCATTTGTTCGGATAACCTTGAGGCTGCTTTGGAGGTTCGGGCAAAAACCATCGCACCACCGGCAGGTCGGTCAAGCCGATGAACCATGCCAAGGAAGGCTTCGCCCTTTTTATTATATTTGCGCTGAATATATTGCTTCAGGAAAGACAGAAGATCACCATCTTTGCTGGCATCTTCCTGCACGGGGACATTTGCCGGCTTTTCCACACCTAAAAGATGATTATCTTCATATAGTATTTTTATCTGCATCAAAGCAACTGTCCCTCCGGATTATACTCATAGTGATGCGGCTGACACAACTTGGGCACCCGGCTTGTTCTGCAACAATTCAGCTTGCTTCCTATTATATCCATTATTGCCACGTTACGTCAAGCCTGGTTTTTCTGGTGCTAAACCAGCTTTGCCTTAAATTCCTTCGTCAGCTCTGGAAGAATTTCAATAACATTTCCAATGATACCAAAGGTGGCAATCTTGAAAATAGGCGCGCTGGGGTCTTTATTGATCGCAATAACAATATCGGAGGAGGACATCCCCGCGAGGTGCTGTACAGCCCCTGATATACCGCAGGCAAAATACACTTTCGGGCCCACGGTTTTTCCGGTCTGACCTACCTGATGACTATAGTCAACCCATCCCGAATCGACAACCGGACGGGATGCTCCAACAGCAGCACCGAGAACCTCCGCCAGCTCTTCCACCAGAACGAAGTTCTTCGGGTCACCCAGTCCCCTACCACCAGAGACGATGATATCTGCTTCGGTCAGGTTCACTTTTTCACAGAGCGTCTGAACGATATCGATAACTTTAACGCTGAGCTCGGTTGGAATATGAACATCAGGACGAATGATTTTTCCTTTTCTTGCAGGGTCGGGATCTAGCGGCTTCATTACCTTTGGTCGGACGGTAGACATTTGAGGCCGGTGGTTTGGGCAGATAATGGTGGCCATAAGGTTTCCGCCAAAGGCAGGCCGCGTTTGCAGCAGGTTCCGTGTTTCAGGATCGATATCAAGACTGGTACAGTCTGCTGTCAGCCCGGTATTCAACCTTGAGGCAACTCTTGGTGCCAGCGAACGGCCGTATGTGGTGGCACCCAACAGAATGACCTCTGGCTTGAACCTTTTCACCAACTGCACAAAAATATCAGCATAGGATTCGTCATTGTAATTTTTCAAGGATTCATGCTCTACCAGGTATACGTTATCGGAGCCACAAGCGATCAAATCTGCAGCTTGTCCCTCTATTTCCGAACCGATCAAAACCACAGACAGAGGAACAGAAAGCTTGTCTGCCAGTTTTCGTCCTTCGCCCAGTAATTCTGACACAACCTGTGATACCTGATTGTTCTTCTGCTCGCCAAAAACCCAAACTCCTTGATATTCAGACAGATCAACCGAAGCATCTGTTTCATCCTTTTGAAAATCTATCGCATTGAATTTGCATGATGAAACACAAGCACCACATAAGGTGCAATCATCCAGGATTTTGGCCTTTTTTTCGGTTACTTCTATCGCATTGAAAGGACAAGCTCCCACGCAGAGCTTGCACCCAACACATTTTTCAGAGATGATGGTGATATGGGACATGTTGTAACCTCCATACAATTTCATTATCATATTTCAAAGACCCCTTTTCTATATAAGGGGGTTCGTTACGACTTTAAGCCGGACTGAACGAATAGGATTATCGAATTATATTGTCGAACCGGATGAATGGATTTGATATCGGCTGTTTGCTTTAAACGCGCTATTTACAGGTCATGAACTGCATGGACATCAGTTTCTGCACAAGTTTTTGAGCCTGCTCACGGGAAGTTCCTTCAATGATCTCACCACTGATCTCATGCTCTGGTACAAACGTTTTAACAACCTGAGTAGGGGATCCCTTCAGACCGCATAGGTTTTTATCGGCACCGATATCATCAGCATTATACACCATCACCTCAGTCTTTTTAGCTTTCAGCTTACCCTTAATTGACGGAAGGCGCGGCTCGTTGATTTCTTTCACAACAGTGATAACTGCAGGAAGGGGCATCTCAATCACCTCGTACCCGTCTTCGGTCATGCGTTGGCATCGGATATAGTTTTCCGTAATCTGCTCTATTTTCCGGACGTAGGTGGTATGCGGTATTCCCAACTTTTCAGCAAGGCTTGGTCCAACCTGAGCCGTATCTCCATCGGTAGCCTGCTTCCCGCAAATGATCAGATCATACTTCCCTATTTTCTTAACACCCATTGAAAGAGCATACGCTGTTGCAAGGCTGTCAGCACCCGCAAAGGCCTTGTCGCTGAGGAGGACGGCATTGTCTACACCCACTGCGATCGTTTCGCGTAACAAATCGGCGACCTGCGGAATACCCATACTAAGCACGGTAACACTTCCATCGGTATTTTCCTTAATCCGTACACCTTCTTCAATGGCATACTCATCAAAGGGATTAATGATGGCTTCTGCGCTCTCCCGAATAATCGTGTTGGTCTCCTTGTTCATTTTAACCTCATTGGTCCCCGGAACCTGCTTTACACATACAATAACATTCAAATGTTTTCACTCTCCATTCATTCACTCAACAGTTAACTACACAGGGGCAGAAAACACAAGATTTGAATCACCTTCTGTCCTAAGCCCATGCCTCTGGCTTCTGCCATTAGGCCGAACCAGTTTCCATATGGATTATGATAAGCCGGGCAGCTTAACAGATTACTATACCTTTGATGCTTGCTTGATCAGTTCAAGTGCTATAACATTCCGTTGAATCTGGTTCGTTCCTTCATAAATTTGTGTAATTTTCGCATCCCGCATCATCTTCTCAACAGGATATTCCCGCATATAGCCATATCCTCCCATAATCTGGACAGCATCTACCGTTACCTTCATCGCTGTGTCGGAAGCCATAACCTTTGCCATAGCAGATTCTTTAGAAATGTCTTTTGCTCCGCTGTCTACATGCCTGCAGGTTTGATAGACCAGACACCTTGAGGCTTCGATTTGGATGGCCATGTCTGCCAGCATATGCTGTACAGCCTGGAAGGATGAGATGGTCTGCCCGAATTGCACCCTTTCGCGGGAGTATTTCAAGGCAGCATTAAACGCACCCGTTGCAATTCCCAGTGCCTGGGCAGCAACACCAGGGCGGGTCCTGTCCAAGGTTTTCATTGCGACAATAAAACCCATGCCCTCCCTTGCCAGAAGATTTTCCTTTGGAATCCTGCAATCTTCAAAAATAAGCTCTCGGGTACAGGACGCACGAATTCCCATCTTGTCCTCCTTCTTCCCGAAGGAAAAACCCGGAGTTCCCTTCTCTACAATAAATGCGGAGAAACCTCTTGCACCTTTGGAGCGGTTTGTACATGCAACCACGGTATAAATGTCGGCTTCACCACCGTTTGTTATCCACTGCTTTGTGCCGTTCAGAACATAGCTGTCTCCATCGAGAACCGCCGTCGTGCGGATACCGGCAGCATCACTGCCTGCATCAGCCTCGGTCAGGCCAAAAGCTGCCAGTTTCTTTCCACTGGCGATATCGGGAAGATATTTCTGTTTTTGGTCCTCGGAACCGAAAAGAATAATCGGAAACGCGCCCAGGCCCGTACCCGCGAAAGCCAGAGCGATTCCGCCACATGCCCGGCTTAGTTCCTCTACAACGAGGGCCATCTCAAAGACACCGCCGCCAAGGCCTCCATACTTCTCCTCAATATAAACACCGCATAGATCAGATTGTGCCAGGTACTGCATGATATCATGGGGGAATTTCCCTTCATGATCATACTCCAGTGCCACCGGAGCGATCTTTTCATCCGCAATTCTTGCGGCCAATTCCTTTATCATCTCTTGTTCTTCGGTAAGGAAATAGTTCATATCAAGCACTCCTCTTTTTATAATCACGATAATCATTAGCAGAAGTTATTATCAGGTAATAAATTCTTATAACAAGAAGTATAGTACAAAACAGACAATGATGCAATAATAAAATAAAGCCGGGATGCTCCTTTCAGATCATCCCGGCTTTTGTACAAGCCTTTCAATCAAAGCTGATAATTCCTCTGAACAGCCCTGCCAGTTTCATTTTTGAATTCTGGAAGATTTCCACGATCCTAAATTTGATTTCAACAGGAATCTCATCGCCTTCTCCCGTTGCAAGAATCAAGTCCATTTCATCAGAAGTCAGTTCATCCTTCAGTACGTTCATATATTCCTCCTCCATTTCTCCTTTTGTATCATCTACAAAGCACAATGGCGGGAACATGACACACCACCAGTTTTCTCCCTGCGCTTTCCCAATCTGTATTTTTACAGCATCATAAAAACCTGCAGGTAGAATGATATTTTCATACCTTTTTGTTGGAAATGGGTATTTCCCGATGGTAACCTTGGCCAGATCATGAAAACCTTCATCTGCAATGACCGCGTTTGCGACCGTTTGCAGTTCATCTATATGTTCGTTGACGTACGATCTGGCATCCTGTTTGCTGTCAAGATTCCCCACACGCTCGGTCATATACGCAATTACTGCATCCCGTACACGATACTTCAGCGCCTGGTCAGCATCACTGTCGCTGTTTGCTACGATATGGAGACGAATCATGCTGTCCGACAAGCTACGATTGATCCTTTCAGCATAAAAGCAGAATAACAGAAGAATAAATATCATAGAATATACAATGGCAAGGATCCATTTGTCCCTCTTTTTAACTTTCTTTCTTTCTTGCAATGTCAATATCATTTTCACGAAAACCACCTCTTCATCATAAGGCATTTCAAACCTTGCAGCAAACCCCATACATTCCCGGTTATATTCCGGATATTCCGGAATGAATGAAATATATTCATGATATAAGTATTGACATTGTTTCTAATTTCAATACATCATTAGAATTATTTATCGTCAGTGGAAATTTAAAAAACAGGTTCCCTGGTTGTCGGAAACCTGTTTTCATACTTTTATACGGCATCGTCCATTGCTCTTGCGATCTAGCTTTGGTTAAAATGCATCAGAGGCTAATTTTCTGTTATTTACTGCTGAACTGAGAGGGATGCTTTTTAAAGAAATCCTCTCTGGGTTCAAGGAACTTTAGCTTATGACCTGCTTTGGTAAAGGCATTAACAGGCTCGAAAATCCGATCCCAGCTCCAAAAGCTTTCGTCCGCACCAAGGTACTCACGTATCATTTCGGTACCCTCCGGCGCAATCGGGTGCATCAGTATAGCCGCAATTCGAACCATATAGAAGCAATCGATCAAGACCTGCCTGCGAAGGGTATCATCATTCTCTTCTTCGGCCTGGCGGATATTCCTTACCCAATATTTATTCGTGTTCCGGATATATAGGTCCAGGGCGTTCATCACAAGGTGGAATTCATACCGGTAGATCAGCCGCTCTACCTCCAGGACTGTTTTCCGGGCTTCCTCTATAATTTCTACGGAAATATCACCAGCGGGAATCTGCGAGTCGTAATACTTCTGAGCGGTATAAAAACATGAACGGACAACTCTGTTAAACACATTGGTCAACAGGTTCCCTTCCTTCAAAACGGGATCACTGTCAGATTCCCTTGCCTTCGGGTTTAATGGCTTCGGCTGGAAGCTGACGCTTCGTATTCCAAGGCCCAAACCTAGAAAGTGTGCCCTTAACTGTTCCGGCATATAGTGTTCCAGCAATTCTCCCGCCATTGGAGGCTTAACGGCGCTGCTTGAACCTGCTTTCTTGTTCAGAAAAAGCACATGGTTGTTTACAATCAGTTCGGGGGTCTGAATTGCACCTTCCGGCGCTGGATAAACCGAATCTTTGCCCTGCAACCCCATAAATATGGACATTTCAGCAGGCCCATAGAAATATACATTATCCTGCCCGATAAACTGGTAAACCTTCGCATCGGATGAGCACCACCATTTTTCCCAGTTGTCCTCTGATTGCTTCATTTCAAGGGCGGTTTTGGTAAAGGATATGGGTGCCCACAGCGATTCCGGCCAAACCCAGATTGTAAGGCCTTCTGTTCCCTCGAGCGACGGTGCCGGAACCCCCCACTCAATGTTTCCGGTGAGACGGAAAGGAACAAGGGTTTTTCCGGTACGGAAACGAATCCCGTGCTGAGAAAGAATATCACAGGCTTTTTCCCTTTCTTCAAGACTGTGAAAAGACATGGGCAGGGATGATTTTTTCCCACTGTCAGTAATCTCATAGGGAGGAAGCAGATCAGCAAGAGGTTCGATCTCTTCCAAAAATTCTTTCTTTACATAAATCACTGGTGGTTCCAGAAATTCTTCAATACTTTTTATCGCAAAATCTCTTGAACTGGGATCGGTTTTCAGGTCTTCGACCCATTTCTGTAATAACGGATAGAATTTCTCCAAATCGACGTACCAATTGGTTACGTCCCTCATTTCGGGCTTTTTCCCAGATAGCGTACTGCGGGGATTAATCAAATCAACAGGCTGATATTGATGGCCCAGAGAACATTCATCAGCATAGCCTTTCTCTGAAGAACAACCTTCAATGGGACACTGTCCAACGACCTGCCGTCCGTTCAGGAACACCTCACGCTCACTGTCATAAAACTGGGAAGTAGTCATTTTGATCAGATGGCCATTGGCATATAGTTTCCTGATCAAATCCTCTGAAACCTCACGGTGTATTTCAGCCGAACGTCCAATACCTGAAGCCGCAAACAAATCTATGTCGATTTTATATGCATCCAGAACGTCCTTTTGCTTTTGGTGGTTTTCTATAACAAATTCTTCAATGGTTCCGCTGAACTCACCTTTACTTACCAATTGCATATAGGTTTCAACAATCGGTGAACCATAGCAGTCGGTTCCGGAAACAAACAGAACATTCTCTTTTCCGATGCGATCTCGCAGAAATCGAGCAAACATATCGGCATGGACAAACACACCACCGATATGACCAAAATGGAGTTCCTTATTCCCGTAAGGCATTCCGGCTGTAATGACTGCTCTTTTCGGAAAGACTGGTCTTGATTCTTCCTGTTGCAAATTTAATTTCATTTCATTTTCCAAATTCATTATCTCACCCCTGTGGCTACTAACAAAAGAAGCCCTGTTAAGCATGGAGAATGTAAACCTTAATTTCCCCCGTGCTTTTAACATCTATTTTATCGATCGTTTTCGCCGGTGTCAATGAATACATCATTGTTCTGCATTCCAGCCGTTATTAATGTTACTGTTCACACCCTGTATACTTGAGATATAGGTTGTGAACAAGGATCTTTTGATCTTGCACATTTTTTCCGATATACTGATCAGAGAGTCACGAAAGCTACCAGGAAGGCCATTATCAAGAACCGAAGCATACGGGAGGGGTTGAACCTGAAAGTTCGAATCGCTAATATTCTACAAGCGAAAATATCCGAAATCCAAAAAAGAGTGCCTCTGCAAATCAGAAGCAGCGGAGCGTCAAATTCTTTCAGCGCGACTTTAGAAGATGCTGTTGAAGAGGTGACGAACAGGAGACTGGCTCTGGATACGACGAACAGAAGACTGACGCTGGATACGTCGAAAACAGTCTATCCCCTCGTCTCAGGAAGTCATGAGGCAAAGTATCCCGTGCTTTCTTCCGATGAATTATCGGCGCTGATGCCAAGAATCAATGCTGCTATTGCCAGCGCTTCCGAAAAATATGGTGTCGAGGAGAACATGATACGGTCAATTATAAAGGCGGAATCGTCCTTCCAACCCTTCTCCCTGTCCACTTCCGGAGCGATGGGATTGATGCAGCTGATGCCAGGGACGGCTGAATGGCTTTCGGTAGCGGATCCTTACAACATCGAGCAAAACATTCGGGGCGGGACACAATATTTCAGAGATCAGCTAAACAATTTCAGCGGTAACACAAAGCTGGCACTTGCCGCTTACAACACAGGACCAAACGCGGTGAGAAGATATGGTGGCATACCTGCCCAGGCTCAAAGATACGTGAATCGGGTTCTGGAGTATTACCAGATGTATAATGCCGGAAAATATTAAACATTGCATCTTATCTGACACATTCCCCTTGGTTTCCTGCCAGCACCCATATAAAATTTCTTTGATTCCATCATTTAGCAAAATATCTGCCATTGTGGATAACTTCTTCATCAGTTGCAGTATTCGTCTGTAAGTCCTCTCGTTTCCGATCGATTGCGACATTTTCTAACAACATACGACAGTATTTTTATGAAGTTATCGGTATTCCATCTGTCATTTTGTCAGAACAAACGATCTGTTTCATCCACATCATCCACAGACTTATCCACAGCCCCAAGCGGTAATATTTCCTGTAGACTATTCCTTTTCCACAATATTCACAAAAGGAACGGTTGGATAACAAAAATGAAGGAATGCAGTTTTTCGGGAATCATGTGAGGTTTTCTCCCAGCTTCAAACCAGGAATGGCATTCAAATCTTTACCTGCAAAATCCTTATGCAGCCAGGCAAAATACCCCGCTGATGCGATCATAGCTGCATTGTCCGTGCATAGCCACATTGGCGGGTAATACAGCTTAATGCCGTTTTCTTCGCATACCTTGGCAAAAGCAGACCTCAAGAATGCATTCGCAGCTACTCCACCTGCAAGACATACCGTATCTGTACAGGTTTACAGCGCGGCCTCCACGGTATGTTGAACCAGCACGTCCACAGCCGCCTTTTGAAATGATGCACAAATATCCTCTGTGGGGATTTTCTCTCCCCGCTGTTTGTATTGGTGCACAGTATTTATAACCGCTGTCTTCAGACCACTGAAGCTGAAATCATACGGTTCATCGTGAAATTTTACTCTTGGAAACCGGAAAGCTTCATCGTTTCCTTCCTTAGCTTTCTTTTCCACGACAGGCCCACCAGGATATCCCAACCCAAGGACTCTCGCAATCTTATCGAAAGCTTCTCCTGCCGCATCATCCCTTGTCCTTCCCAGAATAACAGGCTTGCGGTAATCCTCGATATGAACAACATGGCTATGCCCACCGGATGCGACGAGGCAGATGAATGGAGGTGTCAACTCAGGATGAGCAATATAATTCGCGCTGATGTGGCCTTCAATATGATTCACTCCGATCAAAGGCTTACCAAGAGAAAATGCAAGTGCTTTTGCCGCAGTTAATCCCACCAAAAGAGCACCCACCAATCCTGGGCCATATGTGACGGCAATCGCATCAACTGCTTCTAACGGCATATTGGCTTCTTTCAGTGCTTTATCCACAACAGGAATCACCGACTCGACATGCTTACGGGAAGCAATTTCAGGCACTACGCCACCATATTCGGCATGAAGCTGAATCTGGGTCGCGATAATATTGGACAGAACTTCTCTGCCATTTACGACAACAGCTGCAGATGTTTCATCACAGCTGGACTCAATCCCGAGAATGGTGACATCTTTCATAAACCCTCCATTTCCATTAGGCCAACAATCGAATAAACAGGATCACAATTCATACCTCATAAACAGGCGCAATTCAATGAGCGCTTGCGCGAATTGCGCGCCAAAACGCGGGTGCTGAACGCGCCTTCCCTGCGCGTTTTGTGTGCAACGTGCTGCGAGCATTTTATCAAATGCCCTTCAGCGGGCCACCACTGAAGCAGAAATTGGTTTATCCCCCGCCTGTAGAGGCAGGGGTCTTCGGGCATTTGATAAATTAGAAAACAATGTGCAGGACCAATTGATCCAAAAGGATTAAGGCACCCAGCACCCATAAATACCAGGAAAAAACCTTTAGCTTCCTGTTCTGAATCATTTTAATCATAACTTTAACGGCAAAGAACCCGGAAACAGCGGCGAATATCATCCCCAGCACCAGAGGACCAGCACCAATTGATGCCAATGTATTCTCGCCAGTTTGAATAATATCATATACATCCATCACTACCGCTGCCAAGATCGCAGGTATGGATAATAAAAAGGAGAAATCCGCAGCTGTTTTTC
>JAAYKJ010000164.1 GCA_012522505.1 Clostridiaceae bacterium | reverse complement strand
TCATCAACCTGGCGGTATTTAGAACTGACAGCGAAATCC
Organism: Clostridiaceae bacterium; assembly: GCA_012522505.1. Classification (GTDB taxonomy): domain Bacteria; phylum Bacillota; class Clostridia; order DSM-8532; family DSM-8532; genus JAAYJG01. Next base: position 2,403 of record JAAYKJ010000164.1, on the reverse strand, counting down.
ATCACCTTATCTTCAGCTTCCACCACATCATCATGGATGGGTGGTGCCTTGGAATTATCCTGAAGGAGCTATTCCAGGTTTACAAAAGTCTGGAGGATTCACAGCTGGCAGCGTTGAAAACGGTATATTCCTATGGCAATTATATCGTCTGGTTACAAAAGCAGGATAGAAAAGCTGCTCGTAAATACTGGAAAAAGTATTTAAATGGCTATCAACAGCAAGCCTCCCTGCCCAAAACCAAGACGTTACCCGGAACTGGAGAATATGAATACAACGACCTGTTTTTTAAACTGGATGAAAGCCTGACAACGAGCCTTGCAAGTGTAGCGAAGAAAAACAGCGTAACCCTAAACTCGATGTTCCAGGTGATATGGGGCATCCTGCTTAAGCATTATTGTGGGGTAAACGATGTGGTGTTCGGCGCGGTCGTCTCTGGCAGACCCTATGAGGTGATGGGTGCCGAAAAGATGATCGGTCTGTTTATCAATACGATTCCGGTAAGGATTACTTTCGATGAAAACAAAGCGTTCTGTCAGCTGATCAGAGACACACAGGCCGCATCGCTTGAGTCAGAGAAGTATCATTACTTTCCTCTCGCACAAATTCAAGCCGATACCGAACTGAGACAGGGGTTGCTTGACCATATCATGATATTTGAGAACTACCCTGTCGAAAAGGAAATCTCCGGTTCCGTTGGAAACGAGGGGCTTTTCGGTTATCGAATGAGCAACATAGATGTTTTTGAACAAACGAACTATGACTTTAACATCATCATTATGCCAGGAAGCGAAATCGCGGTGAAACTAAGCTATAACGAACTTGTGTACAGCAGGGAATTCATAACGAAGATAGAAGGTCATTTGAAGGAGATTATCAAAACCATCATAAAAAACCCGGAAGTTTGCATCAACGACATTTCTATTTTGACACAGGAGGAAAAAAAACAGATACTGAATGATTTCAATGCCACAGCAACGGAGTATGAAAAAGACAGGACGATTCATCAGCTTTTCGAAAAACAGGCAGAGATTATCGGGGATGAAATTGCTGTCGTTTGCGGAAATGAAACGTTAACGTATGCCCAGCTAAACCGCAGGGCCAACCAGCTTGCAAGGACGCTTATAGAAAAAGGGGTTAAGCCCGACAGCATCGTCGGCATCATGACAGCGCGTTCTGTTGACATGATGGTGGGTATAATGGGGGTATTAAAAGCGGGCGGCGCCTATCTTCCCATAGATCCGGACTACCCGACGGACAGGATAAAATTCATGCTGGAAGATAGCAAAGCAGAGATTTTGTTAACTCAAAAAGCAATCGAACGCGAGAAGCGCTCGGGTACAGGCACGGAAAACCCTTCCCCAAATGAAGTGCTGTGCCCTCACACGCTCTATCTTGATGATGAGCATGTATATGCTTCAGATGGAGCGAATCCTGTGCCCGTCAATGAACCTGGTAACCTTGTGTATGTCATTTATACATCAGGATCAACGGGTAAACCCAAAGGCGTGATGATAGAGCACAGGAATGTTGCTAATTTCATAAAGGGAATGACAGAAAAGATAGATTTTTCCCATGGAAAAACCATATTGTGTCTGACGACAATATCTTTTGATATATTTGTATTGGAGTCGCTTCTGCCCCTGGCTATGGGGCTTAAAATTGTGATCGCCAATGAAACAGAGCAGATCGACCCCCACGCGCTGAATGATGTCATCATAAAAAACAGAGTTCATATCATTCAAACAACACCATCAAGAATGAAGCTGCTGATTGACTCTGGCGACCTGCGGTGCTTGAAGCAGTTGACAGAGATTCTTGCAGGCGGAGAAATTCTGCCCGAAGCATTAAGGAAACAGCTTAGCAGCCTAAGCGATGCCAAAATATACAATATGTACGGGCCTACCGAGACTACCGTTTGGTCTACATTGAAAGAAGTTACGGGAGACATGGATCTGAATATCGGTAAACCCATTGCGAACACCCGAATATATATCGTAGACAAGCACAACAGGCTACAACCCGTTGGTGTCCCGGGTGAACTATGCATTTGCGGGGATGGGCTTGCCAGAGGATACCTTAACCGATCAGAGCTTACGGCTGAGAAATTTATTGCCGACCCATACAATAATACGCAGCGGATGTATCGTACAGGAGACTTGGCACGATGGTTGCCCGATGGCAATATTGAGTTTATAGGCAGGATGGATAACCAGGTTAAGGTAAGGGGATATCGAATAGAACTGGGCGAAATAGAAACCAGATTGGTAAAATACGATACTATCCAGGAAGCGGTCGTGATGGTGGGGGACGGGAAAAATGGGGTTCCGTACCTTTGTGCTTACATCGTATGCGACCAGCCCGTTGATGCGGCCGATATAAGGGCGTATTTAGCCAAATACCTTC
>JAAYKJ010000163.1 GCA_012522505.1 Clostridiaceae bacterium | reverse complement strand
GGACAACATTTTCATAAGAAACGCAAACTCAGAGAGTTCATCCGGCGGAGGCGGAGGCGGTGGTTTTGACAAAGAAACAATCAGACCCAATTTGGTGATCGGCTCAAAAGCAATTCCGGAAGGAAATGCCGGAAGCAAAATCAGTATACCGTTAACCATTACAAACATGTCAAACTATGAAGCCAGAAATATCAAAATAACCCCTCAGCTTCCTGATGGTATCTTTGTGATCGATCAGATGATGCTGGATAAGACAGTTGGCAGCATACCGGCAAAAAAAGCCGATAATATTGTTTTCCAATTTGATATCAGCAGGGATGCCAAAGCAGGGACCTATAAGGTGCCTCTTACGATCGATTACACCAATGTATACGGGGTGGTTTTTCCGACCGAAACCGTAGAAATCTACATAAGAATATCCAATACGAATCATCCACCTGAACTTGTGGTTCGGGAGGCCCGATCCAGCCTTCGGGAGATCCCGGAAGAGCAGGATTTTACCGTGACGTTTGAAGTGTGGAACATGGGAACAATAGAAGCCAAAAATGTAACGATAGAATTGACCGCAGACAGCGAACACTTCTATATTCTTGACAGCTTGACAAAGCAATATTTACATGAGTTGAAGGGGCTTCAAAGTAAAGAAATTTCATATTCCCTGAAGACGAAAAAGGGCATGCAATCGGGTACATATGGGATTACATTGCTGATGACGCACGATAGCGCAGAAAAACCTGCTACATATACCATGTATGTGAATGTGTTGGGAACAGAGGAAGAAGAGGAAGAAGAAAAGGACGATATTGACATAATCACAGAAAACATCATCACTCCTCAGGAAGCTGTTCTTGCAGAACATCCCTTTACAACCTCTTTCACAATAAAAAACACAGGGACCACTTCTGCGAAAGGAGTTAAGGTATCGGTTGAGAGTGGGAATACGATCCTGCCGCGCTCTTTGAATATGCTGAACATTCCAGAGATAAAGCCTGGCGAAGCAATTCCAGTAGCATTCAGCTTTATGGCCACGAAGGAAAGCGAAAGCAGGAGCTATTCGATTAAGGCTGTCATCGAATACAGGAATAATGATGAATCGGTCAGGAAGGAACAGTATATGGGGGTTTTGATAGAGAACCCCGAAGAAGAGGAAGAAGAGGAAGACAAAACCCTGAATACGGTACCCAAGATCATTATTTCAGAATATTCCACAGAACCAGTGATGGTTAATGCGGGCGAAAACTTCACACTACGCATGAAATTTTTGAATACCAACAAAATAAAGGCTGTCCAGAACATGAAAATCACGCTGGTTATAAATGAAGGCAGTGAAGAAACCGGTAGTGTCTTTTCGCCAGTACAGTCCAGCAACACCTTCTATATTGATCACCTGGACCCCGGTAAAGCCTCCGAGAAAGAAATGGTAATGTATACCATTCCCGACGCAAAGGCGAAAACCTATGTGGTCAAGGCAATTTTTGAATATGAATATGAAGATAATGATCAACTGAAAACAAACAACATGGAGGACCTTTTTGGTATACCTGTTGTCCAGCCAGCAAAGCTGGAGACCACGGAAGTTATCGTATTGGAACCAGCCATCGTTGGCGAACCTGTATATCTCACCTCAGAGTTCTATAACATGGGGAAGGTTTCACTAACCAATCTGATGATAAAGGCGGAGGGAGACTTTGATACAAAGGAATCCAATTACTTCGTCGGTAATTTTGAAATGGGTTCAAGTGATTATTATGAAGCTCCCATCACTCCGCTAAGGCCGGGTGAAACGAAGGGAATACTCGTATTCACCTTCGAGGATTCTGCGGGACAGGCACATCGGATAGAGAAGGAATTCACCGTGAATGCAATGGAAGCTTCACCGGTTATGAATCCCGGTTTTCCCGGCGGAATGGATCCGGGTATGATGGACCCCGGTATGATGGATCCGGGTATGGAAGGAATGAACGGCTCAAGAATCCCAATTGTCCCTATTTCAATTGGTGCTGGGGTTGTCGTGTTGATCGTTGTATTTATTATTGTAAGAAAAAAACGTAAGAAGAGGAAAGAGATGATGCTTGATGAAGATATTTGACATTCTCCGCATGGCTCTGAAAAACCTGTTCAGAAGTAAAGTGAGAACCACACTGACCGTTTTGGGGATTGTTATTGGAACAACGGCCATCATCATCATGCTCTCTTTAGGTATTGCCATGAACGTGTCCTACCAGGAACAAATGAGCAAAATGGGCAGCATGAATGCCATTACGGTTTATCCGAACTGGGATCAGCCTGTTAGAAGAGGCCGTAATGAAGAATGGGTAGAACCGAAAGTATCCCAGACGGTACTGGATCAGATTGCGCAGATACCCAATGTAGAAGCAGTTACTCCGTTTTATCAAACCAATGTAAAGATGGAAATCGGAAAATATTTAGGGTATGTGAATATTATCGGTATCGAGCCCAGCGCAATGCCTGCATTGGAATACAAGGTCTCGGAGGGCAGACTATTAAATGCTGATGACAAGCTTCAGATTGTTTTCGGATTTAATATGAAGGATCAGTTTTATAACCCGAAGTCCAGAAACAGGTATGGTCGTATGTCGTACAATGAAGATAAAGATTTTAACTTTCTAGAAGACAAGATACTAATGACCTTTGATATGAGCTATGGCGAAAGGTATCCCGGTATGCAACCATCCAGAAAACCAAAGCTGTTCAGGCTGGAAGGTGTGGGAATCCTTCAGGAGGGCAGCTGGGAAACAGCTTATCAGGCCTATATGAACATCCATGAGCTAATCAAGCTGGATCAGGAGTACAAAGATAGCCAAACCAATGTCACTGATAAAAGACGGAAAAAAAAGACGGAAGAGGATATTGGTTATCAGGAAACAAGGGTTATTGTGAATGAGATTAAAAATGTGCTGGACGTACAGGAACAGATCCGTGCTTTGGGTGTTAATGCGTACAGTATGGCAGAGTCTTTGGAGCAGGCGAATAAAACCCAGGGTGTCATGCAGGGCGTTTTGGGCGGAATCGGAGCAATATCGCTGCTCGTTGCTGCTATTGGGATCGCCAACACCATGATCATGGCAATTTATGAAAGAACCCGCGAAATAGGGATTATGAAAGTCATCGGCGCCAGGCTGAAGGATATCAGAAGGCTTTTCCTCTATGAGGCCTCCCTGATAGGGCTTTTAGGTGGTATTATCGGCATCGGTGTCAGCTATGGTCTGTCATATTTTCTTAATACAGTGGGGGTTCAGTTTCTCGGTGGAATGGGAATGGGCGGAATGGGAGATACGAAACTATCCATTATCCCAATCTGGCTCGTTGTGCTGGGGATGGTTTTCAGCGCTGTGATCGGGTTGGTATCCGGTTTCTTCCCTGCCAGGAAGGCGACCAAGCTGAGTGCATTGAATGCCATTCATACCGAGTGACCTCGTCCAACCATAACTGCACAATAAACGTTTTTACGAAGTAAAATACGTATATGGCGTTTTTACGAAGTAAAATACGAAATTGGAATTCGGTGGGGGATTCTACCCCCGCCTTCAGTCCACTGTTCTATAGAACAAGAAAACTATCCCCTGGTAAAAGAATTTACCAGGGGTATCTATATTTTTATACACCAAAGTGGGCTTCGCCCACACATTCAATAAAGGAACTTACAGATGCAAAGCTATATCTCAAGTATATAGGGTGTGAACAGTAACTTGTGCCCATTCCCGTCAGTAACGCGATAATCCTTCATCTTGCCTGTAGGTAAAATAAAAAGTATAATGAAGTAGACCGTGAAACCAACGGCAATTACCCTGGCTATAGGAAGGAATTTTTACGAATGACCGATGAAGTAATTATTGAAGCAACGGAAGATGCGGTGCAAAGACAGTACGTTTATATAGAAAAGGTAAAGGAAATAACTGCAGAACAGACCAGCCGTGAAGGGCGGCAGCCTACTTATGATGTTCGGGTTTTTGGCTGCCAGATGAATGAGCACGATGCGGAAAAAATAATCGGTATGCTGGAGGAAATGGGGTATTCAAAGGCATCTGCCGGTGAGCAGGCCGATGTGATTGTTTTTGAAACCTGCTGTGTCCGGGAGAACGCCGAAGAGAAAATTTACGGGCATCTGGGTATACTGAAGCCCTCAGAGGGTGATAAAAGAAGTATTGTTGCAGTAACCGGGTGTATGATGCAGCAGCCCCAGGTGGTTGAAAAGATAAAAAAATCCTACCGGCATGTCAATATCGTTTTCGGCACACACAATCTTCACCTCTTTCCCGAGCTTTTGTATCGATACATGTCTGAGGGCAGGCGGGTGTTTGACATCTGGGACGCAGGCAGTCAGGTTGTTGAGGGAACACCCATAACCCGTACAGAAAAGGTGAAAGCCTGGGTAAACATCATGCTGGGCTGTAACAATTTCTGCTCCTATTGTATCGTTCCCCATGTTCGGGGAAGAGAGCGCAGCCGGAACAAAACAGATATCCTTGAAGAGGTTAAACGCCTTGCGCAAGGTGGCTATAAGGAGATCACGCTGCTGGGGCAGAATGTGAATTCCTATGGCAATGATCTGGGCCTGAAAGATGCCTTTGCCGAGCTCTTGTATGCGCTGAATGCTATTGATGGCATTGAAAGAATCCGTTTTATGACCTCCCACCCAAAAGATTTATCGGACAGTTTGATCCAAGCGATGAAAGAGCTGCCAAAGCTATGTGAGCATCTACACTTGCCGTTCCAGTCTGGTTCAAGCAAGGTGCTGAAGGATATGAACCGGAAATATACGAAGGAGCAATATCTTCAACTGATTGATAAAGTGCGCGAGGTAATCCCAGACATCGCTTTTACCACCGACATTATTGTTGGATTTCCGGGGGAGTCTGAAGAGGATTTTCAGGATACACTGGATGTTGTGAAGCGGGTACGGTTCGATATGGCTTATACGTTCCTGTACTCGAAAAGGACGGGAACCAAAGCTGCGGAGTTTTCGAACCAGATACCGGAAAAGGTAAAGAAGGAACGCTTCCAGCGCCTTGTTGAAACACAGAATGCTATTGGTGCAGAACTGAATTTGAAGCACGAAGGCCTGACAGAAGAAGTCCTGGTGGAAGGAAAGAGTCGGCATAGTGATGCGATGTATACAGGGAGAACCAGAGAATATAAGCTGGTGAATTTCACCTGTGATGAGGATTTAACCGGTCAACTGGCCAGGGTGAAGATCATCCGTGCATGGCCGTTCTGGCTGGAAGGAACTGCTGAACCTCACCAGTGAAACCAAATCCAGTTTATCCAACAGCGATTATCTTGTAACCCGCTATAATACCACAGGTTTTAAGGAGATAACCTATATGAAGCTTACACCAATGATGCAGCAATATATGGATACCAAGGAGCAATACAAGGATTGCCTGCTGTTTTATCGGTTGGGTGACTTTTATGAAATGTTTTTTGAAGATGCTGAAATTGCCTCGAGAGAGCTTGAGATTACTCTGACAGGGCGAGACTGCGGTTTTGAGGAAAGGGCACCGATGTGCGGTGTTCCTTGGCATTCTGTCCATCATTACATAGCGAAGCTGATAAATAAAGGATATAAGGTAGCCATCTGTGAGCAAATGGAAGATGCATCGCAGGCGAAAGGAATTGTGAAGCGCGAAGTGACCCGGATAATCACTCCGGGCACCGTCACCGATCCGACGATGCTTGATGAAAAAAAGAACAATTACCTGATGGCGGTTTTCTGCCTGCAAACGTATTTTGGTATTGCCACCGTGGATGTGACAACTGGTGAGTTTTATGCCACCCAGTTGAGTTTCGGGAACACTATAAAAAAGCTGATGGATGAGATATACCGGTATCAGCCCTCTGAGATTCTTATAAACAGCCATTTCCAAAAGGTTATTCAAAGCCAGGAGCTAAAAGAAAAAACAGGCATTTACATATCCGTGCTTGAAGAGAAAGCCTATGACAGAAATGAAGCGGTAAGAAGCCTCGAAGCCATTGCCGGGAGCAATCCATTACAGCAGCTCGATCTTGCGATTTGTGCTTCGGGTGCATTGCTGTATTATCTGAAATCAACCCAAAAGGTGGATCTGAACCATATCCAGACCATAAAACCCTATCAGCTGGAAAGCTATATGATGATTGATAGCTCCAGCCGCAAAAATCTTGAATTGACCGAGACGCTGCGTGAACGGAAAAAGCGGGGAACGCTTTTATGGGTTCTCGACAAAACAATGACTGCGATGGGAGGAAGAAAGCTGCGGAAATGGCTGGAGCAGCCCCTGCTGGATTTGGATGAAATCAACATGCGCCTGGAGGCTGTTTCAGAGCTGAAGGAAAAATTCATGCTCCGAAATGAACTGATGGAGCTTTTGAAGAGGGTTTATGACATGGAACGCCTGTCATCGAAGCTTATCGTCGGGAACGTCAACGCAAGGGACTTGCTGTCCCTGAAGGCGTCGATGGGGCAGCTTCCGAGTATCCTCGAGCTGGCCGGTGGTCTTGGTTCGGGCTTTGGGACTGAAATTTGCAGAACCACCGATTCCCTTACCGATCTGTATACGTTGATTGATGATGCAATTGACGAAGAGCCACCCTTAACAATCAAGGACGGAGATATCATTAAATCTGGCTATCATGATGGAGTAGACAGTTTTCGCAGATCATTTACCGAAGGGAAACAGTGGCTGGCTGATCTTGAAACCCGTGAAAGGGAAGCGACCGGCATAAAAAACCTGAAGGTTAAGTTCAATAAGGTTTTTGGTTACTATATAGAGGTGACCAATTCCAACCTGGAACTGATCCCAGAGAGATATGTCCGGAAACAGACCCTTGTCAACTGCGAAAGATTTATTACCGAAGAACTGAAAAACCTTGAAGATACAATTCTGGGCGCGGAAGAAAAGATGAAAAGCTTGGAATATGAGCTATTCTGCGAGCTGCGGGAGAAGATTGCATTAGAAGTGGGCCGAATTCAAAAAACGGCAGATAATTTGGCATTGCTGGATGTCTTATGCTCCCTGGCTGAAGTAGCGGACCGGGAAGGTTATGTAAGGCCGGTGGTCCAAGATAACCCAGAGATAAAGATTTTGGACGGACGGCACCCGGTTGTTGAAAAGATGCTGGGCAAAACACCTTTCGTTCCTAATGATACTCTTTTAAACGATCATGACGATCGGGTTATTATTTTAACCGGTCCGAATATGGCGGGCAAATCTACCTATTTACGTCAGGTTGCGCTGATCACGCTGATGGCGCAAATCGGAAGCTTCGTACCAGCAAGGGAAGCCATAATAGGAATCGCTGACCGCATTTTCACCCGGATAGGCGCTTCCGATGATCTTGCCACTGGGCAGAGTACCTTTATGGTAGAAATGACCGAAGTGGCGAACATTCTAAACAATGCTACCCCACGAAGCCTTCTTATTCTGGATGAGATTGGCCGCGGGACAAGCACTTATGACGGTCTGTCCATCGCCTGGGCGGTGCTCGAATATATTAATGACAAAGGAAGACTGGGCTGCAGAACCCTTTTTGCAACCCATTACCATGAGCTCACCGAACTGGAGGACAAGTTGGGCGGTATTAAGAACTGTTGTATTGATGTACGGAAAAGGGGAGAGGATATCATCTTTCTACACAAAATTAAGCCAGGCGGAGCAGACCGCAGCTACGGCATTGAGGTGGCAAAGCTGGCTGGCGTACCACAGCTCGTCATCGACAAGGCCAGGGAAATACTGGATGAGCTGCATGCAGCGGACATCAACAAAACAGGTGGCAGAAAGAAGAAAATCAGCAAACCCTTTGATGGCCAGTTGGATTTATTGTCTGCGGGAGCATTATCGAAAAGTGAGCGAGAGGTTATAGATGAACTCCGCTCCATTGATGCTACGACGTTAACCCCGCTTGATGCCCTGAATAAATTGTTTGCGATGCAGCAGAAAGTTAAGTGAGGCGTTTGATATGGGAAAGATAGTTATTCTGGATGAGAATACAGCGAATCAGATTGCCGCAGGAGAAGTTATCGAGCGTCCGTCGTCCATCGTCAAGGAGATGGTGGAGAATGCTTTGGATGCAAATGCCACTTCGATCACCGTAGAGATTTCAAACGGGGGTAAAAAATATATCAGTATCACCGATAATGGTGATGGTATTGAGGTGGACGATGTTGAGTTGGCTTTTGAACGGCATTCTACCAGTAAAATCAGAAGGATTGAGGATTTAGGAAACCTGTCTACTATGGGGTTTAGGGGAGAGGCGTTGGCCAGCATTGCATCGATTGCGAAGGTGGAGGTTGTAACCAAAACCGAAGCAGCTGTTGGAGGAACCCGAGTGATTGTTGAAGGTGGGGACATCATTTCGGTTGAACCTGCCGGTGCACCGAAGGGAACCACATTTATCGTCCGGGAGCTTTTCTATAATACACCGGCTCGGTATAAGTTCCTGAAAAAAGATACCACCGAATCGAGTTATGTTCAGGACATTTTAACCCGTATATCATTGGCTCGTCCGGATGTTTCGGTGAAATTCATCAGCCAGGGAAGGACAATAATGCATACTCCTGGCAATCATGACCTGTTAAGCGTGATTTACAGCATATACGGTAAAGATATTGCACGCGCTGTTATTCCGGTGAAAGCATCGGGCGAGGGTCTTGACATAACCGGGTTTATCGGAAAACCCGAAATTGCACGTGGAAACCGAAATTATCAGTCCATACTGGTAAACAATCGTTTTATATACAACCGCGTTATCACCGCTGCGATTGAAGAAGCCTATAAAACAAGGCTGATGAAGAAAAGATTCCCGTTTGCTGTGCTGAAATTGAATATTTCTCCACAGTTCGTTGACGTGAATGTACACCCTTCAAAGCTGGAGGTGCGCTTCAGTGATGAACAAAAGGTTTTCAGGGGAGTATACCATGCCGTATCCGGTGCTCTTTCAGAAAATGCTTCCTTCCGATCCATCGAGGAAGCCATCGGAAAACCTTCACAGAAGGACAGCATTTTTGGCACTGCTTCGAATCCTCAGCTTAACACTTCGCGCAAAACAAGCCATCAAGCTGTTTCGCCCTATTTTCAACCAATTAATCGGCAGGAAACAGCAACCCAATCCACCGACAACGAAATCAATGGTGAGCAGCGACAGAGTACCAGCTCACCGATGCATGAAAAAGATAAATTGCACCACAGCAATGGGAACAGGAGCGGGAAAGATATTCCTTCGCCCTATGAATTAGGTAAACTTTCCCACGCACAAGTAAAGGCGTCAACAGCCCCGGTTCGGGAACAAGCGGATGATTATGCCGAAGAGGAACAAGCCAATACTGTAGCCGCTCAGTATCAACCCTCACAGCGTCTGACCGCAAAAGAAGCAGGGAATCAGACTGAAACAGATTTTTCAGCAGAAAAGGATGCCCGGTATACGCAAATGGAGAACAAGCAGACGAGTGCTTCAAGAGAGCATGAAAGGTTGCTTGTTGCCCGTATCATCGGCCAAGCCTTTGAATCCTATATCCTGCTTGAGGAATCAGATGATCTGCTGCTAATCGATCAGCATGCCGCTCATGAGCGGATCCGCTATGATAAGCTTATCAAGCAATTTGCGATGCAGGAAAGTTTCGGGCAGGGATTGTTAAGCCCTCTGGTTGTAAACCTGTCGGAACTGGAAATGGATAAGTTCCATGAACTATCTGCATATCTGGTAAAACTGGGCTTTGAAGCTGAGGATTTTGGAAACCGTTCCATCCTGATTCGAGCAATTCCCTACATCCTGGATAGTAGCTTTTCCGGGCAGGATTTTCTTGAGATTCTCGAAAAATTATCTCAGGAGGTTCCCTCCGCATCGGAAATAATTCCAGAGGAAACACTGTACATGATGGCCTGTAAAAGTGCAATTAAAGCTAACAGGAAAATGACGGACATGGAAATCAGAGGCTTGATCGATGAGCTTGCGAAAACAGAGAACCCATATACCTGTGTTCATGGCAGGCCCATTGTCATCAGTTTGAGCAAAAGGGAACTGGAAAAGCGCTTTAAAAGAATTGTTTGATCCAGTCAAATCATCCTGCTGGACAATTGATGGTTTATCATATCAGCCAAGCTTGGTTTGGTAAGACGCAACCAGCAGTGTTTCAGCGTCTTCACGATATCAAAAGAGAGGATAAGACTCCATGGATAATGTAGTCGTAATCGCCGGACCAACAGCATCGGGGAAGACAGAGTTGGCAATCAGGCTGGCGAAAGAAGTGGATGGCGAAATTATTTCAGCCGACTCGATGCAAGTCTACCAATATATGAATATCGGTACAGCAAAACCAACGTGTGGTGAAATGCAAGGTGTTCCCCATCATCTTCTGGATGTGGTTAAACCAGATATCCCCTTCAATGTAGCCATGTTCAAGGAAAGAGCTCTGGAGTGCATACAGGATATTCTGCAAAGGAAAAGGCTCCCCATTGTGGCGGGAGGAACAGGCCTTTATATTAACAGCTTGATTTACAATATACAATTCAGCGAAACCGTATGCGATGAGGGTTTCCGTGAGAGAATGAGGAATGTTGCGATTTCCGAAGGACCGAAGGTGCTGCATGACAGACTTAGCCAGGTGGATCCAGAAAGTGCCGGCAGGATTCACTGGAATAATGTCAAAAGGGTTATCCGGGCATTGGAGGTGTACGAATTTACGGGAAAGCCTATATCCGAGCATCAACGGGAGTCTAGGAAGGTGCCACCACCTTACCGTTACCTGGTTTTTTTCATGGACATGGACAGGAAGGACCTGTATGCCCGTATTGACAAACGGGTGGACAAAATGATCCAGGAAGGGCTTGTTGATGAGGTGAAAGCACTGCTCGAAATGGGTTATAAACCCGATTCCATTGCTATGCAGGGGTTGGGTTACAAGGAATTGATTCCTTATCTGAAAAAGGAGATAACCCTGGAGGAAGCCATCCATGTGCTGAAAAGGGACACAAGACATTATGCGAAACGGCAGCTCACCTGGTTCAAAGCAATAGAAGGTATTATTCCACTACCTGGAGGAACCGGAAATATAGAAAAAAATACTAAAAAAATTCAGGAACACCTTGAAACCTGTATATAGATTATATACAATAAATGTGATACAAATTTACTAATATTTTCTTTTATGATTTTATTTTTGGCGAGGAGGCTCTGTTATGAACAGAAATATTAATCTACAGGATGTTTTCCTAAATCAAGTCAGAAAAGAACATGTTCCCGTTACTGTTTATCTGACCAATGGTTTTCAACTTCGCGGAATGGTGAAGGGGTTTGACAACTTTACGGTTGTCCTGGACAGCGAAGGCAAGCAGCAGTTGGTGTATAAGCATGCCATATCTACAGTATCGCCCATGAAAGCGGTCAACGTAATTTTCAGTGATAGAGAGAACTAACTGACAGAAGAACTGGTCCTGTATGGTTTACATTGATGATACAGGTACCAGTCCGGTGATATTATGATGATTGCTAAAATCCATTTACTGCTCTGCGAACGATAGTATTTACAATGTCATTCAATCTGCACATACAGCGATATACATGGGAAACAACGATGAGGTGGTAAGATGTACGTCTTAACCACCTTATTGGTTATAGGGGAACAGGAACTTATCCGGTATCCATGCCAGGAAGGTTCATGTTCCTCTTTCTGTTCTTGCAAAAATCAGGAAACAATAGTATTATATTAGTGACACTAAAGTATCAATAAATTGATTCATACAGGAGCGTGTTTATGCCTAAAACAAGTGACATCATCCAAAAAGCAGGCGTTTCCCGCAGCACGTTGTTTCGCTTCCTAAGGGGCGACAATGTCAGACCCGAAGCCAAAAAGGCGATTATTGAAGCCATGAACGAACTAGGGTGTGAGACAGAGAGCCTGGTTCTGAAAGGCCTTGTCATAGAGATTAGTGTTTCCAAGAATTTTGAGGCCTTCAAGGGTTTCACAGAAGTGATACATGGCATTACGGAAAGGGCTGAAGAAAAAAACATAAAGGTTCAGTTGGCAATCCGTTCGGGAGATCAAATCCGAAGGGATTATGATCAATGGAAAGAGAGCAGCGACACAAAAGGGATTATTATTATCGGCAAAGACCTTGAAAATGAAACAAATGAGGGAGAGATCCTTCGGGAAAAGGGAATTCCGCATATATTCGTGAACCGGATCATCGAGGAGCCGGACGTTAGCTACATAGCCGTTGATGTAAGAAAAGCAGCCTATGAGCTTGTGGAATATCTACTGCAAAAAGGACACAGGAAAATCGCGGCCCTTGGTTATCCCGAGATGCTTCGCATTGACAGGGATAAATTGAATGGTTACAGAGATGCATTTCAACGGAATGGATTTCAGATAAACAACAAATACTTGCAGTTGCTCCAAAAGGGAGAATCATCCGATGATGCGATCGATGCAATCTTAAGTACCCGCCCTTTGCCAGATGCTTTTTTTGGCATCTGTGATTCCTATGCAATGCAGTTTATAAACAGGGCCCATGCAAGGGGTCTGAAGATTCCGGAAGATATTGCGGTTGTAGGGATGGATGATCTGGAAATCGCGCAGTATTACAAGCCCGCATTGACATCAGTTCGTACCCCCTTTGGAAAGATGGGTGCTCTTGCGGTGGATCATCTTCTTCAGTTAATCACTGAAGATATCGTAAGTTCAAAAACAATTATCAATCATAAACTGTGTATTCGCGAATCGTCGTAACCTTGAAGCTTTGCCACAGCAAAACCACACGGTGTAACAAGAATCTTTATAGTGCAAGCGCTTCTGGGGTCAATGATATTAGCTTCGGCTATCAAAATAAATCATAATTGGAGGTAAGTATTATGGAAATCCGTAACAGCACGCATCCACAGGATGCAAAACACTATACGACAGAAAGGCTTCGCAAAGAGTATTTAATTCCACAGGTATTTGTTCCCGGTGAAATCAAGCTGGTATACAGCCATGTGGACAGAATGATTGCAGGTGGAGCCTGTCCGACCGACAAACCGCTTGTACTTGAAGCTGGCAAGGAGATCGGAGCAGATTACTTTCTGGCCCGCCGGGAAATGGGGATCATTAACATCGGTGGAAAAGGAACCGTAAAGCTTGACGGCGAAGAATTTGTTCTCGATAGCAGAGATGGGCTGTATGTAGGTATGGGAATTCAAGATGTCTCCTTTGAGAGTGAAAATCCATGTAATCCTGCTAAATTTTATCTCAACAGTGCTCCGGCACATGCATCATATCCAACCGTAAAAATTGAAATAAGCAAGGCGAACCCAAATCACCTGGGTTCTCTGGAACAATCCAACGAACGGACAATCTATCAATATGTGCATCCAGCTGTATGCAAAAGCTGCCAGCTGGTAATGGGGCTGACCATTCTCGAACCGAACAATGTATGGAATACCATGCCCTGCCACACGCATGAACGCAGAATGGAAGTTTACCTGTACTTTAATATGAAAGAAGACACCCGGGTGATACATTTGATGGGTGAACCAAACGAAACAAGGCATATCATTGTGAAAAACGAGCAGGCTGTTATTTCCCCAAGTTGGTCCATTCATTCCGGTGTAGGGACCAGCAATTACACCTTCATTTGGGGAATGGCCGGAGAAAATCAGACCTTTACCGATATGGACGGGGTTTCGATGGACGATCT
>JAAYKJ010000162.1 GCA_012522505.1 Clostridiaceae bacterium | reverse complement strand
GATAATTTTGGCAGTTGGAAGTCTCCCTCAAAAAAACCGTTCTCTGCGGGTACATTTATTGTGACAAGGGGCTTTTGAATTGAGGGCAGAAAGTAGCTTAAGAATTTTGCCTCAGGTATCCGCCAGTAACCGCCTTCTGCGATTTCTAAGGTGATCTTCTGAGGGGATTTGCCATTGTCCCGTTGCTGTAGAAAACCCCAGAACGAGACCTGATCATCGGGTTTGTACAGGTTTCTGTCGGTTTGGAAGTAATGCCAGTAGTCATCGAGCGCATAAGGATCGTTCCAGTAGATTCTGTACTGGTGGTTGACCAGGATCAGTTCGCTTCTTTCTTTCCGGATAACAAAATATTCAAACGTATCAGGATTATCAGATTTATTTTTTTGTGAACGAATGGCCGCAACACCATTTGTATCGGTCGTGTAATTTTTTCCCTCGCTCGCCAAAAAAACCTGGGCAGAGGCCACGGCTTTTCCGGTCTTCAGATCGTTCACCCAGAAGAGGGTCTGGGTATCGCTTTGTGTATAATAAGCAGCCAGATCGGTGGATTGAATCAATACCTGAGCGGTGAGGTCATTGTAGGTGCTCTCTACAAGGTAAAAACCACTGTTCAGGCTTTCGGGAAGGACCAGATATTTTTGCTGCCATTTTGTCAGGTCAAAGGTTTGTTCAAAAGAAGCAATATCGGCCAGCCCTTCGGTGGAAATGAGGTTGCTCTGCTGGCTGACATATGCCCAATTCGGTGTAGTATACTTTGATTTCAGTGCATCGATGAATGCCTGAGTGTTTTTAAACTGATAAACCGTTGTCTTTACAACCGCTTCACGGTCCACATTGTTAGCAGAATAGATACTTAGCGGAATGACAGGAGCATTCTGCGTTCCGAATTCCATCATCAAATTATGAAATGAAAGGGTGCCCTTCTGTTCATTGCGTCCCGGGTCCTGTTCGGGTGCTGTTTCGAAAGAAAATGCGTAGTTTTCCGATAGCACCAGATCCGTCCCTTTCAGCGCAAGGCCTTTTCGGATTGTTATGGTGTAGATTGTACCCGGTTTCAGTTCCTTTGGAATGAATACGGCCGCATAACCGTTTCTTTCAAACCGCCCCTCAACCTGTGGAGAAATAGCAAAGTATTTGTCCAGATCTTCAAAACCCGTATGACTGAAATAAATCTCAATTCCGGAGTTCACGGGTACATAACTTGACTGATCGGCCGGCAGTACCCCAAGAATGCTAAAATCACGTCTTGTCTGGAATGTCCAGGATACCGGATCATTGTTCGGAACAGTTAATACAAAAGTATATAAGCTGTTTGAGTTCAATTCATGATTTGGTGTGATCAAAAAATCGTTTTGTTCGTTCAGGCTGATATCCAATGAAACATCCCCGGTTATATGAAGCATTTCGGTCATTTGCTCAACTGTATAGTCGTTTTGAGTTTTCAGAATAAAACCGGTATTGGTGTATATTCCTGTCGCATCATATTGCATGGGGGTTAGCAGAAATCCATTTCGATACTCCTCGGCGTATACGGGAGTAAGTGGATTTAAAACCCAGAAAACTGCGGTGATTAAAGCTACCGCCAAGGTTAATGCAATGATTCTTTTCATGGTAAAACCTCCCTTTTATATGAACCTCTGTCGGTTCTGTAAACATGCTTCCCTACAGCCAATTTGCTCAGGGCAATTCATTATACGGTATTCTCGATTCAATAATATATAAATCGGCTACATTGCTTTTGACGTTAACCGGACCAATAAGTTCCATGAACAGTGAGAAACTCATTTGTTAAATCATTAACAATAAGTTCTGTAATGCTCTAGACATTGTTTTTTCAGAATGATAGAATAAAAACAAATTTATTTCATCAAAGAACCGAATATATAGAAAAAATTATTAGGAGAGGATTAAAATGGGAAGAGTGTTCAATTTCTCAGCAGGGCCTTCGGTTTTACCCGAAGAAGTTCTAAAAATTGCAGGAAACGAAATGATGGATTGGCATGGCAGTGGTATGTCTGTTATGGAGATGAGCCACCGCTCCAAGTGGTATGATGGGATTATCAAACAGGCAGAAGCTGATTTGAGGGATCTGATGGATATTCCTTCCAATTATAAAGTGCTTTTTTTGCAGGGCGGTGCATACACCCAGTTTGCCATGGTTCCAATGAACCTGATGAAAAAAGGAAAAGCAGATTATGTGAATACAGGCGCATGGTCGAAAAAAGCAATCAGCGAAGCCCGAAAATTCGGAAAAGTAAATGTTATTGCTTCTTCAGAAGATTCTTCGTTCACATATATTCCGGAACTCGATCCGGAAACATTCAGCAAGGATGCCGATTATTTTCATATTACAACCAACAATACAATCTATGGAACCCGGTATACAAAGCTTCCTGAAACGGGAAAGGTTCCGCTGGTGGCTGATATGTCATCCAATATTCTGTCTGAGAAATATGATGTATCGAAATTCGGTCTGATATATGCAGGAGCTCAGAAGAACATGGGGCCTGCTGGTGTGGTTGTGGTTATTATCCGTGAGGATTTGGTCACTGACACGCAGCCGGAAATCCCTACAATGCTCAAATACAAGATACATGTTGAGAGCCAGTCCCTGTATAATACACCGCCGTGTTACAGTGTTTACATCTGCGGTCTTGTATACCAATGGTTAAAGAAAATGGGTGGAGTATCCGCCATTCAGAAGGTCAACCAGGAAAAGGCAGCCATATTGTATGATTTCCTTGATAGTTCGAGCATGTTTAAAGGGACGGTGGCCAAAAAAGATCGCTCCTTGATGAATATCCCATTTATCACAGGGGATAAAGATCTGGACGCGCAATTCATCCAGGAGGCAGCGGCAAAAGGGTTTGTTAACCTGAAGGGTCATCGAAGTGTCGGAGGCATGAGGGCAAGCATATACAATGCCATGCCAGTGGAAGGTGTTCAGGCACTGGTTAGTTTCATGAAGGAATTTGAAGCGAAAAACAAATGAGAAAACCACCATACGCCTCTGCTGGGATATATCTGGTTGTAACAGATCAGGCCCTGCAGAGGCAGTTTATTCTTACAGGAGAAGAGAATGAAAGTAGCACTGGAAGACAAAATACTGTTAAATGTAGAGAAACCAGCCCGGTATACCGGCGGTGAGTGGAACATGGTTGTCAAAAGCCCGGAAAGTGTTGATGTTCGTTTTGCCTTTTGTTTTCCGGATGTGTACGAGGTGGGCATGTCCCATCTGGGTATGAAAATACTATACCATGTTTTGAACCTCAGGCTGGACACCTATTGCGAAAGGGTTTTTGCCCCATGGGTGGATATGGAAGATGTGATGCGGGAAAAAGGAATTCCGCTGTTTGCTCTGGAAACAAAGGACGCAGTAAAAGACTTTGATCTGCTGGGCTTCACACTTCAGTATGAAATGAGTTATACGAATATTCTGAATATGCTGGATCTTGCGGGCATTCCTATACTGGCAGAGGAAAGAACCATCGCCGATCCTTTTGTTATCGCTGGAGGTCCATGCGCATGCAATCCCGAACCGATGGCAGATTTTATCGATTTGTTTGCCATTGGAGAAGGAGAAGAGGTTATTCTGGAGATCATTGATGTATATCGGGAATGGAAACAAAAGGGCAGTTCCAGAGAAGACTTTCTGAAAGCGGCAGCAATGATCCCGGGGGTATATGTTCCGTCGTTATACGACGTTTCTTATCACCCTGACAATACCATTGCTTCAATAGCACCTTTGTCGCCGGATGTCCCCAAAACAATCCGAAAAAGAATCATCCGCGATCTTGATCTGGCCGATTTTCCAGAGAATATCATCGTACCCTTTATCGGTACCGTCCATGACAGGATCATGCTGGAGATGTTCCGGGGTTGTATCCGGGGTTGTCGGTTCTGTCAGGCAGGCTTCATTTACCGCCCGGTTCGGGAGAAATCACCGGAGGTTTTATTGAAGCAGGCTGAGAAGTCCATATCGGGTACCGGGTATGAAGAGATCTCACTGGTCTCATTAAGCACGAGTGACTATTCATGCCTGTCGGCTTTCACAAATGAATTGATTGCATTAACGGAAGACAAGAAAGTGAACCTATCCTTGCCTTCGCTTCGAATTGATAACTTTTCACTGGATTTGATGGAAAAGGCGCAGAAGGTGCGCAAGAGTGGTCTTACCTTTGCTCCTGAAGCGGGTACACAGCGGTTGCGGGATGTGATTAACAAGGGTATCACAAAAGAAGATATATTGGGGTCTGTGGCCCTTGCATTTGAAGGCGGATGGAGCAGCGTCAAGCTTTATTTTATGATCGGGCTCCCAACCGAAACCCTTGAGGACATAGAAGGGATTGCAGAACTGTCAGCAGAAGTGGTTAGGGTATACAAACAGGTTCCAAAGGAAAAAAGGGCGAAGAATCTGAAGGTGAATGTCAGTGCGGCCTGCTTTGTTCCCAAACCGTTCACACCATTCCAATGGTTCGGGCAGGACACGCTGGAACAGTTCAGACAAAAGCAAGGGTTCCTGCGGGGAAAAATCAGAGAGGCCTCAAGATCGGTTACATTCAATTGGCATGATGCGAACACAAGTTTTCTCGAGGCCGTATTGGCACGAGGCGACAGAAGATTAGGCCCGGTAATTTTGAAGGCTTGGCAGAAGGGTTGCAGATTTGATGGCTGGGACGAACTGTTTAAATATGATTCCTGGATGGAAGCGTTTCAGGAAAAAAGTATTGAACCAGGTTTTTATGCCAACCGTGTAAGGGATTTTGACGAGGTGCTTCCGTGGGATCATCTGGACATGGGCATTACGAAGAAGTATCTTCAGAAAGAATGCATAAAAGCATATGAAGAAGCTGTTACGCCCAATTGCAGGATAAAATGCAGTGGCTGTGGCAGTACCGTTTTTGGCACTGGGGTTTGTAAGCCAAATACTGCCGATAGTGAAGAATCCTGAACGGCAAACTAGTTCACAGTGTTGTTTCTGCGGGAAGCATATTCAACCGCCTTTATATCGCAGCCATAATATGAGAGAAAGACCAGTGGAGGACACCATGCAGATTAGATTTCAGTTCAGAAAAGGAGAAGACCTAAAATTTATTGGACATCTGGATATTCTGAGGCTATTTGAAAGGGCATTTAAGCGCTCTGCCCTTCCTGTGGCGCATTCTCAGGGGTTTAACCCAAGACCCCGGATTGTTTTTGCGCAGCCGATGCCATTGGGCCTTACCAGTGACGGAGAGTTTGCTGATGTGGAACTGCTGGCCAGCATGAGCGCAGTGGATTTTATGACGCTCATGAACGCATCCCTGCCACCGGGAATACAGCTGGTGGATGCAAAAGTGAAAAGCAGCCCATCAAACCCGATGGGTTTGGTTTCCGGTGCAAGGTACAGGATAGGCTTTGATGTTCCAGTTTCTTTTGACATTCATACAGTGGCCAGGAAAGTTTTGGACAGTACCATCATTCATGTTATGAAAAAGACCAAAAGCGGATTGAAACAGATCGATATCAGACCGCTAATTTATGAAGTGACAGGCGATGTCAGTGGAACAATGGGGTATTTTAACGTGCTGATGGGGGCGGGACAGAATGACAACGTAAGGCCGGAACTGTTCCTGTCTGGAGTTTCGGGCATATGCTGTGAAGAACTTGAATTACGATCGATGCATCGGATTATATTGTTGGGATATAATAATGGTAGATGGTTGTCCCTGCTGGATGAACAATTTCTTTAAGCAGGTTTGGCCCGCAAATGATGCTTCAATCTCATAGAACGATGGACAGGTAGATTATGGTTAAGGATATACTGGTTGAAACAAGACCCGAACAAACAAGGGTAGCCATACTGGAAGACGGTGAACTGGCGGAACTTTTTATCGAAACGCCTGAACAGGAAAAACGAATCGGTAATATTTACCGCGGAAAAGTGGAGCGGGTGCTTCCCGGAATGCAGTGTGCTTTTATAGATATTGGTCTGGACAGGAATGCCTTTTTATATGCGGGAGACATCCTGGTCAATAAACTGTCCGACCATGAGGCATCTTTCCATATCAACAATGACTTACCTGATAAAATAGACAGACTGGTAAAGCAGGGGCAGGAAATTACCGTACAGGTATCGAAGGAAGCCATAGAGTCGAAAGGTCCGCGCGTGACGACAAACATTAGCCTGCCCGGAAGGAACACTGTCCTTTTGCCATATACCCCAGGCATTGGTATATCAAAAAAGATCACGGATCCGGATGAAAGGGACAGATTAAAAAATATCGCAAAAAGGTTTTGTCCTGAGGATATAGGGCTGATCATTCGAACTGCTGCCGAAGGGCTCGAATCCTCCGAACTGCAGGAAGATATTCTACAGCTACTGAAAATGTGGGATAAAATTCGGCAAGAAGAGAATAAAGGTAAAGTGCCAAGGTGCATATACAAAGAACCCGATCTGGTGCAGAGACTTGCGAGAGATCTCTTGAATACGGGCATACACAGGTTTATTGTCAATGAACGCAATGATTACGAAAAGCTGTTGGACTACCTGAACGATCTTGCACCTGAAATGAAAGGTAAAGTGGAATACTTTTACAGAGATTATGATCTGTTTGCCTATTACCATGTGGAAACTGCCATCCAAAAGGCTCTTTCAAGAAAAGTCTGGCTGAAATGTGGAGGTTATCTGATTTTTGACCATACCGAGGCTTTAACTGTGATCGATATCAATACCGGTAAGTTTACCGGTAAGAATGACCAGGAAGAAACGATCCTGAAGACAAATATTGAGGCGGCGCATACCATAGCAAACCAGATCAGGCTTCGAAACATCAGTGGAATCATCCTGATAGATTTTATCGATATGAAGGAAAACACCCATAAGGAGCAAGTGATTTGCTGCCTGAAGGAAGCAGTAAAGCGAGATCGGACAAAGGTCAACGTGTTGGGGATGACCAGACTGGGCCTGGTGGAGATGACGCGTAAAAAGGTCCGTAACACGCTGGAACAGACATTAACCCTGCCCTGTCCAGTATGCAATGGTACAGGGAGGGTGAATACATAAAATGCGATAACCCCTCCCTATGGGAAATAATACACTGAAGGCGGCGGAAGGGATGGAGCTGAATAAAGCATCTGAAAGGCTTTCACAACTGGATATAAAATTCAATATGGAAAACCTGGCCGTGGAAGTATTATGGTTTCGAGCAATGATCAGGGAGGGAGAATGGATCATCAATCGTCATACCCATTCCTCTTTCGAATTTCATTTCATTTATGCCGGAGCCTGCAGGGTAATTCTTGATTCAGCAGAGTTTATTGCACGCAGTGGTGAGTTCTATCTTACTCCCCCCGGTGAATTCCACCGTCAAGAATCGGTAGAGGGTGAAAACCTGATTGAGTTCTGAATTGATTGCGATTTCAGGCTTCTGGACAGAAATGAGACCGAGGCTGCCTGTATCTATCGAATATTTCAAAACGCTTCCTGTGAAAAAATGGACGACAAATACGGGGCAATCCCCATATTCTATCAGGCCTTATCCGAGGCATACACCGGGGAGGTAGGTTTTTTCAATACCATCAGGGGTCTGATCATCGCAATGCTTTGTGCGGTTGCCCGGACAATGGAAACGAATATGTCAGGTGATTATTCAGCTCCGGTAAAAATAAAGAAAAATGAACACAGACTCCTGCAGATAGAAAAATTTGTTGATGATAATATCTATAGTCCCATATGCGCCCAGGATATTGCCAGCGCGATACATCTCAGTTCCAGACAGGTTGGACGGATCATTCAGATGTATAATGGGATGACGACAAAGCAGTTCATTATCCAAAAAAAGATGGAGAAAGCGAAGCAACTGTTAAAGGACAATGAATTGACGATCAAAGAAATATCAAACCGGATGGGTTTTTCCAGCCAATACTACTTCAGTCAGTTCTTTAAAAAGCATGAGGGGTACCCGCCGAAAATTTACAGGGATAATATCAATCATGTCGGATAATCTTAAAGAGATGTCCTGTTTTTCAATTCATTTCATACCCAACAGTTCTTTATAATGAAAGTATCATGTCTATTCTGTTATATGGAGGGATGAAGATGTATTTCACCGAACAAAAAATTAACAGGATATTGGAGGAACTGAAAAAGCAGAGATATCCGGAAGTGTTCCAGATCCAAACCTACAAGGTGAAGAAAGGGGATGTTCAGGGCGGTGAACGGCCCGGCCTGGATGACAGCCTATGGGATGACTTTCACCGAACCGACAGATGGGGAGGAAAGGATACCCATTACTGGTTCAGAACAAGCGTAACGATTCCAGAGAATTTTCATGGGAAAACGGTAGTATACCGATTGGAAACGGGTAGGGAAGGCCAATGGGATGCGCTAAATCCCCAATTTTTAATCTATGTGAATGGAGAATTGATTCAGGGGCTGGATGTAAACCACAGGGAAACAGAACTTTCGGCATGTGCTTTGCCGGGTGAAACCTATTCCATAGCGCTTTATGCCTGGTCCGGAACAACAGATGGTTTGGTGGAGCTCCGATCGGAACTGGCCGTTTTGGACAGTGAAACAGAAAAGCTTTACTATAATATAAAGGTTCCGCTGGAGGTTGCAGCATTGCTTGATGCAGAGGATCAGCGCAGGATCAATATCCTTAAATACCTGGATGCTGCCGTAAACCTGCTGGATTTAAGAAAGCCCTTTTCAGGGGATTATACCCGGACCATACAAAAAGCCAATGAATACCTGGAGAATGAATTTTACGGAGATTACTGCGACCAAAATGAGATCACCGCCTTGTGCGTTGGACATACCCACATTGATGTTGCATGGCTGTGGAGGCTTGCCCAGACAAGGGAAAAAGCAGGCAGAAGCTTTTCTACTGTGCTAAAACTTATGGAAGATTATCCCGAATATGTCTTCATGTCCAGCCAGCCACAGCTGTATCAGTTTGTAAAAGAGGATTATCCTCAGGTGTACGATAAAATCCGACAGCGGGTAAGGGAAGGTCGGTGGGAGCCCGAAGGTGCCATGTGGGTGGAGGCGGACTGCAATCTCAGCTCGGGGGAGTCTCTGGTCCGTCAGATCCTTTTCGGAACAAGGTTCTTTGAACGGGAGTTTGGTGTGAAAAACAAGGTCTTGTGGCTTCCAGATGTATTTGGTTATAGCGCAGCTCTTCCCCAAATTCTAAAAAAATCCGGTATTGAATATTTTGTAACCAGTAAAATCAGCTGGAATGAATACAATAAAATGCCCTATGACACATTTATGTGGGTAGGCCTGGACGGAACCGGAATATTAACGCATTTCCTAACAACATGTTCTCCATTGAAAAAATGGTATCATCCGCATACCACAACTTATAATGGTGATCTGAGCCCGGATGAAATTTTCGGCTCCTGGCAGCGGTACCAGCAAAAAAATCTGAACAATGAAGTGCTTGTTTCATATGGGTTCGGCGATGGAGGCGGAGGCCCGACAAAAGAGATGCTGGAGAACGGAAGAAGGCTTCAAAAGGGAATTCCCGGTTGCCCGAAAGTGAAGTTGGGTACTTCCCTGAGCTTCCTTGAAAGGCTGAAAGAGCATATACTCCATAACCCGAAGCTTCCGAAATGGGTTGGAGAGCTATATCTGGAATATCACCGCGGAACATATACCTCTATGGCAAGAAATAAGAAATACAACCGAAAAGGCGAGTTCTTGCTTCAGGACCTGGAATGGCTGTCCACATTGAACCATGTCATAGATTCTGGAGACGGGTATCCCGCCGAGAAGATCAACAGTTGCTGGCAGACGATTCTTACGAACCAGTTTCATGATATTCTTCCCGGCTCGTCTATTGAAGAAGTGTATGAAGATTCTCAGGAACAATACCTG
>JAAYKJ010000161.1 GCA_012522505.1 Clostridiaceae bacterium | reverse complement strand
GAGATGGTGGCCATGATGTATACCGTTTTTGTTTTCATATTTAAGCTTATCGGCCAGGTCCAGCACATTTATTATTTCATCTGAAGTCCAGTCATTCAAACATAATAGATGTTTCATAAGCACCTCCAATAATATTGGTAAAGCATAATTATACATCTGAATGTATAAAAATGCAATAACTTTTTTCAACGATTAGGTAAGCTTGTCACGATAGTCGTAAGAACCGTGGAAGCCTAAAGGTTTTACCACCGAAAAAGCTAAGGTCATGGTAAAGTAAAAGACAAAATATTACGATATAACCATAGAGAAGATGCGTTGGTATACAGCATGGTGAATTGAGCATTACAATGGCTTATAAGCTATTGTAATACGGGTAGTAAGCGACGAAAAATTCTGATAGTGTCCTTTGACAGGACGCTAATCTTTGAACAGGAGAATGGATTATGGATCTTGCCAGTTTGATAGGCTTGCTTTTAGGAATTGGTTGCCTGGTGTATGGTATGCTGGACGGAGGAGGTGAGCTTTCGTCGTTTTTGAGCTTAAGCTCTATCGCAGTTACCATGGGGGGAGGTATTGCTTCCACAATCATAAGCACGACGATGGAGGATTTGAAAAAGTTAGGCAAGGTATTGCCTTTAATTTTTAAGAAGTATGATGATTCTCCGTTTCAAACCATTCAAATGCTCGTCGAGATGTCGCAGAAAGCCAGAAGAGAAGGGCTACTGGCCTTGGAATCAAACCAGGAAAATATCAATAACGATTATTTACGGAAAGCATTGGAACTGGTTGTAGATGGTGTAGAACCAGAAATTATTCGGGACTCAATGCAGCTTGAGCTGGACAATATGAGTGTAAGGCACGGAAAGTCTGTGTCAATCTTTAAAACAGCTGCAGCAGAATTCCCTGCCTGGGGAATGATAGGAACCATGCTGGGGTTGATCAACCTATTGAAATCTTTGGATGAGCCTTCCAAAATCGGACCGGCCATGTCTCTTGCACTGGTAACAACCTTCTATGGCAGTGTGCTGGCGAATTTTGTCTGCATTCCTATTGCTGCTAAACTGGAACAGAACAGTGAAGAAGAGATCAGGATTAAGGAAATGATAATTGAAGGTGTGTTGTCCATACAGTCCGGAGAAAACCCCAGAATTATGGAACATAAACTGAAAACATTTTTGTCCCCAGACCAACGGGTCGAATATGAGAAACTTGTTGCTGGTGAGGAACAGAATGCGGGGGGAAACAATGCATAAAGAGATAAGCGGTGATAATACAGAGGGGTGAGAGAATGGCACTAATGAAGAGAAAAGAGAAATCAGAGATAGATGGGTCGGCGTGGTTAACAACATACGGTGACTTAGTAACAAATCTCCTTTGTTTTTTTATTCTGCTTTTTTCAATGGCAACCTTGGACGTTCAGAAATATGAAGAGATAGCAAAATCTCCCAGGAGTAGTTTTTCACGCTAATCTGGCGGAAATGATTTAGGAAGCAATATGGGAAAAAGTATTCTTACGGTAAACTTCGTAAACCCTGATGATACCGGGGAAAGGCGAGTAGACAATGAACGCTATATCGAAGCAGCAGAAGATATTATCCTTGATGACACCGAAAAAATACGGAAAGAAAAACTGCAGAAGGCAAAGTGGCAATTGCAGGCTGATATTATTGATTTAGGGCTGGCTGAGTACGTGGAAGTACTGGATCAGAAGGAATACCTTCTCGTCAGGCTGAATGAACAGGTCTTGTTTGAGTCGGGCAGTGCTGAAATACTCGAAGAGGGCAAAAACACCCTTAATGTATTGGGTAAATCCCTGAGTTTACTGGACAATGAAATCATGGTCATTGGACATACAGACACAATTCCGATCAATACACCGCTATTCCCATCAAACTGGGAGCTTTCTACGAAAAGAGCAACCAATGTTGTTCTTTATATGGTAAGAACTTTGGGGTTGGATCCCACAAAACTGACTCCAGCTGGAAATGGAGAGTTCAGACCGATAGGAGATAATAAAACAGTTGAAGGGCGGCAAAAGAATCGGAGGATAGAGATGATGATACTCAAGAATTAATCTCTGTAGGAATTCGTGTGCGGGCATTTCGTTGCGTATGAATATTAATTTTCCAAAGGAAAAAGAAGTGGCAACCCTGTATTATGGTTGCTCTTTTGTTCTTTCGGGAAATATTGTAAGATCAGAGAGCGAAGGATTGATGAAGTCCAATGTTTTCAGAATTTGTAATGAGGAGCTCAACGATGGAACCATTAGTTGTTGATTTGCTACAAAAAAAACTGGAAAAAGAAATTAACGAGGTATTAAAGCAGCTGGAATTGCAGGTTGACAAAGTGGAATTTCGTTCTAACGAGAAGTTGGCTCTTGTAATTAATCTTAGGTCGAATTCATGGTGACAAAAAAATACAGAAAAATGTGACATGCACTATGAAAATCATGATTCGGATGAATTAAATAAAAATGTAGGAGCGTGGCTAAAGGCGCATTCGCATAGGGATGCGCCTTTATTACCTGGAGCTGAACCCCAAAATTCAATTGCGGGACGTGGCATGAATTATTCCGATGCAGGTACTTCTCTGAAGAGAAGGCTGATACTGTAAACCCCTGCGATTCCTACCAGGGTGTATACGATTCGGCTGCCGAGAGCATCAACGCCCCCGAAAATGTTGGCTACAAGATCAAAGCTAAAAAGCCCGACCAACAGCCAATTGATTGATCCCACAATCATGAGCAGAACTGCCAGTCTGTCAATAGGTGTTCTCATAATGACAACTCCTTTTCTTTAGAGTCGAAGGCCTCGCTTTTCTTCAGCTAAAACCTTTTTGAAACCCTGTTCACTTCTTTACAGGTTCTGCAACTAGTATGACCAACTTTCGCAAAAAAATACTGGTTGCGTTTTTACCATAACATCCTGCAGAAAACATTTCACAATGAAAAACCATTATTTGCAGCGTTATTATTTGTTATGATATAATCGCAAATAGACAAAATATTATTGAGCTCGTATGGGCGCTACGCCCGAAAAAGAACGAATGAAAGTTAAGGAGAGAATAACCGATGGCAGCATTTTGGGACAAGGAAGAAATGCTCGGAAAGATAACAAAAAACAACCGCGAAGAAATCCAGATCAAACAAGTTTCCAAAAGCGGGAAAGATTATGTAGACATCAGGACCTTTTGGTATGACAGCAATGAAGACGCCTATAAGCCCAGTCAAAAAGGTGTAGCAATCCCGATGGATGCCCTG
>JAAYKJ010000017.1 GCA_012522505.1 Clostridiaceae bacterium | reverse complement strand
TTTTTTTTATGCTTTCGTTTTTAACCCTATCGCCGTCGTTTATATCGTAATTCTTTTCCTGGCCTGTTTCTGTACAAAAACACCATCATAACAGCGGCCATCGCAACCATTATGAGAAACGT
The DNA here is from genome assembly GCA_012522505.1 of Clostridiaceae bacterium. GTDB lineage: Bacteria > Bacillota > Clostridia > DSM-8532 > DSM-8532 > JAAYJG01. Next base: position 8,513 of record JAAYKJ010000017.1, on the reverse strand, counting down.
CCACAAATAAAAGATGGGCTGGTTCATCCTATAGGCATACATGGGCATTGCCAGAATACCCATTATCGGAAACCCGATGAAGAGTGCAACCCCGCTACCCAAAACCAGATTTTCTGCAACATCGGTCTTGCAATAGGGATCAATTTCACGGAGCAAGGCAATCCCCGTCGTGATGGTTCCTGTCCACATACCATATAATGCAACGATATGTTCCAGTTGATCTTCTTTATAAATCATCCGACCCAAATAATAGGTGTAGACCATGGTAAACAACCCACCTACAGTGGTAAGGATAAGGATCGGTAACCAGGATTCCTTTATAACACGTATTGAAATTGCCGCCAATGAAGCTGTAATCATAAAGTCAAAAGCACTGGCTGAAATTCTCTGAAGAAGGTAATTATCAGCATAATTCGCATGGATTAGCTGTTTCACGCGTAACTTATCCATTACATAGCGTGTTACCAGAGCAATCACTGCTCCGATGATAAAGTTGAACCCCCATAGCGTCTGAGAAACCGTTTCTCCGAAGGTTCCCAGGGGAGTAAGCAGATTGGAGACTCCGGTAATAAAAAGATACGTCAGCAGATACACACAGCCAATTAACAGAAGTTGAATGCTCAAGTCGTCGATATGGATGCTTTTGGGCACGGTTACCGTTCGCTGTGTACTTTTTTCCATTTCCATGCTCTTTACTTCACTGATATTGTATTTACGCTGGTTTTTATAGACTTTTTTCAACAGGTAGTTCAGATAGGGAACTCCACCGAACAAAGCCCAGATAAGTCCCAGGTTCGCTACGGCCAAGCTGATGTTTGCACCGTTCACAAACCCGGCTTGCTCCCATTGAATGCCGATACTGACAGCCTGCCCTGAGCCTTGTGCAAATCCAAGGGGAAGAAGCATACCAAATGGCGGAAAAAGGTTTGGAAAAACAAACTTTACCAATAACAGTGAGATTGCAAGTCCCAGGATACCCTGGACCATATAGGTATTAACAATTGCAAGCCCCGTATTTATAACATTTTTGCTTTTATCTTTCTTACTGCTTCTATCCTTTAAAGACAGGGCAATGAAACCTATTGCCATTAGGTGGGAGATCATATACCCCAACTCGTGCTGAATTTGTGTTAATGTCACTTCATCAACCCAGCCAAAACCATACCGTGCAACCTGAAGGGCTAAAAAGCCAATAATTCCTGCAAGCATTGACGTCGGCATCAGATGCCTTTGGAATAGCTTAACTTTCATTTTTAAGACTGTTGCCAACCCCAAGCATGCTGCTACTCCTGAGAAATATAAGGCGACACCCCACCCATTTTCCATCTGTAACGCTCCATTCCTTTATGAATATTTAGCTCCCACGGATCAATTCGCTGCTTTCAATTTTCATATCAATAACATTTCCATGGCTCATGATCAAAGGAATATTGATTATCGATCGCTTTCTTTGATTCAGTGCAGAGATATATATGCTATCTCCCTCAACCAATGTGGGATAGGTAATTTTAACATCAATCCCTCGCTCGGAAAAAATAATCCCTGTTCTTCCAAGAATCATTGTCGCCAGCTCAGCAAGTGCACTTTTTGCCATTTGGTTCAGTTCTTTGATTTCTTCTCCCATCATCATTCCTGCTATATGCAAAGCCACATTCCGCTTAATCGCAAAAAGGAAACGGCCTTCAAAATCACCATTCATCCACATTATTATGGCGAGACTGTTGGCAATTTCATGGTTATCCAGTAATGATAGCCTTCCTAATGTGATGTCTTCTTGAATTAGAATCTTGATGATTTTGCTGGAAGCGATAAGAACCGGATTGATGTAATCAACTTTCATTCTTTTCCCCCACTTGTCTTTAATTGAATCATCGGAATATTCATACAAAACCATTAGATTAGCCAGTATATGCGGCATCAATCCCACCATTTACCAATTCATGGAATGGAAAGATACGCTTCTTTACCAGCCTGCATCTTCACTTTCGTTCTTCTTTTTTCTCTCCATAAGTGTTTCTACCGCTAACGCAGGGGGAATGCCATCAAATAAAATTTTATAGGCTTGTTCCACAATCGGCATACTGATGCCAACTTTCAGCGATAGGCTGTATGCTGCTTTTGCTGCGGTTACCCCCTCTACAACCATTTTTATTTCCTGAAGCGCTTTTTCCAAGGGTATGCCCTGTCCAATCAGGTAACCTGTCTTCCAGTTTCGGCTGTGCGTGCTTGTACAGGTAACGATCAAATCTCCCATCCCTGTCAGCCCAGAGAAGGTTTCCGCTGCAGCACCCATTGCTTTTCCCAGCCGAGCGATTTCAGTAAGCCCTCTTGTCATCAACGCAGCTTTACAGTTGTCTCCATATCCCAGGCCATCGCAGATCCCGGAACACAGGGCAATGATGTTTTTAAACGCAGCACCGAGTTCTGCTCCAATAATGTCTGAACTGGTATATACCCTGAATCGGGAGGACATAAATACATCCTGAACAAACTCCGCGGCTTCCTTGTCTTTGGATGCAGCGACTACCGTTGTGGGCATATCCAGTGCCACTTCTTCTGCGTGGCTGGGACCTGTGAGTGCCACAACCCTTACATTGCCCAACTCCTGCTCAATGATTTCAGACAACCGTAATCCAGTGTTCTCTTCGAGGCCCTTTGAACATATTGCGACAATCGTGTTCCTATCTAAAAAAGGTCTAACGCTCCGGGCTGTTTCTCTTACTTTTTGGGAGGGTACAACAAACACGACAACCGAGGTGCCTTCCAAAGCTTCCTTTATATCTGTTGTAAAAACCACATCCGGAGGTAGATGAATACCCGGAAGTTTATCTTTGTGCTCTCTGTGAAACTGCAGCATCTCAATTTCTTCGGGAAACAGCGACCAAACGGCTACAGAATGGCCATTTCTAAATAAAAGGCCCGAAAGTGCTGTCCCCCAGCTACCTGCTCCCAACAGCGTGATCTTCGTCATATCTTTCTCCAAATCAACAAAATCAGCGTTATTTTTTAAGGCTTATTTTCTTTTCTGTGCCTTGAAACAACCTGGTAATATTCTCTTTGTGGCGTATGATGATCATCAGGACCATTAAAACAGCAGTAACCAGAAGCAATACAGGTAATGCAAAAAAGATGGATACTATCGGCCAAGAAATCGCACCAACGATGGAACCAAGTGAAACATAACGGGTCAGACTGACGATAATGATAAATATAGCAAGGCTTATCAATGCCGGTATCGGGCTCATATACAGAATAACTGCAAAGGTTGTCAAAACACCCTTACCGCCTTTAAAACCGAAATAGATCGGCCAGTTATGCCCTATAACAGCTGCAAATCCTGCCAGGTACATGCCTGCCCAACCTAAATCCGGAATATATCCAACCAATAAGTGTCCTACACCACAGGCAAGGATACCTTTTAAAAAGTCCAGAGCAAAAACTGCGGCAGCAGCACCTTTTCCAAATGTCCGCAGCATGTTCGTCGCCCCTGCGTTACCGCTGCCATAATCCCGGATATCTTTTTTGTAAAACACCTTGCCGACAATCAATGAGGCGTTCAAGCTTCCCAGCAAGTAACCGGCAACAACCGATAGAATAATTAACAATAATAGCATAGCATTCAAGACCTTTCAATGAGTGCTTGCAGAATTTATGTGTCGTCCTTGCCTCTCTCCCTGATAATAAACTGAATGGGAGTTCCCTCAAAGCCGAAATTAGACCGCAGCGTATTTTGAATATACCGCTCATAGGAATAATGCATCAGCTCTCTGTTGTTGATAAACAGAATAAATTTGGGCGGTTTTATCCCTACCTGGGTCATATAGTATATTTTAAGGCGTTTTCCTTTGTCGGAAGGTGGTTGAACCATGGCTGTTGCATCATTGAGTACGTCATTAAGCATTCCGGTCTGAACCCGGAACGAGGCCTGATCAAAGACAAAATCAACCAGATCAAAAAGTCTTTCAACACGCTGCCCTGTTTTGGCTGAAATGAATACAATGGGTGCGTAGCTCATGAATTCAAGTTGACGTCGGATGGTTTCCCGTGTTTTCTCCAGCGTTCCCGTTTCTTTTTCCACAGCATCCCATTTATTAATCGCAATGATCGCTGCTTTTCCCTGCTCGTGGGCATAACCGGCTATTTTGGTATCCTGCTCAGTTACACCATCCTGTGCGTCTATCATGATAATACAAACATCGGATCGGTCCACGGCTGTCCAGGAACGGATGACACTGTATTTTTCGATACTCTCGTCAATTCTGCTTTTTCTGCGAATGCCGGCGGTATCAATAAAGATATATTTGTTTCCGTTTCGTTCTACCAATGTATCAATCGCATCACGTGTGGTTCCCGGAATATTACTGACAATCACACGTTCCTCACCCAAAACGCAGTTGATCAGAGACGATTTTCCCACATTGGGCTTGCCAATAACCGCGACCTTGATTACGTCCTCTTCTTCGGATTCTTCTTCGCTTGAAGGAAAATGCTCATACACGGCATCCAACAGATCGCCTATACCAAGGCCGTGAATGGAAGAGATAGCGTAAATTTCACCCATACCCAGGTTGTAAAACTCATAAGCCTCCGGTGGAAGCTCCCCCACATTATCCACCTTATTAACAGCAATAACCACAGGCTTGTCAGACTTGCGCAGCATCACAGCAACGTCAAAATCAGAAGCAGTTATTCCGGTTTTCATATCCACCATAAAGACGATGACGTCCGATGTTTCCACCGCAATTTCGGCCTGACGGATCATCTGTTGTTTGATGAAGTCCCCTGTGAATGGTTCAATACCACCAGTATCAATAATGGTAAACTCTCTGCCCCGCCATTCCCCCTCCGCATAGATCCTGTCGCGGGTCACACCGGGGGTATCTTCAACGATGGATATCCTGTGTCCAGATAGATAATTAAAAAGTGTCGATTTGCCGACATTCGGTCTTCCTACAATAGCAACAACAGGTTTGCCCAAGTTTTCCTTCCTCCGGTCAAATGTAATTACCTATTTATGATAGACGTTTGAGTGGTTTCTGTCAACGTCTGCAGGCCACTTTTTGCGACAAGACGCAAAGGTAAACACAAGTAGAGGAAAGGGTCTTAGGGATAATGAGAATCCTCCTGTTTTGATTACAGATCATCGGGCAGGATATCATTTCGTATAATATCCGGATAATTCTCACGTTTGACAATTAAGCTCGCTTTCCCGTTATTAACCAGTACGACGGCAGGTTTTCCGTTCCTGTTGTAATTATTCGCCATGGAATAATTATAAGCCCCTGTTGCCAATACTGCCACTATATCTCCTGGTTTTCCATCCTGTATCGGAACATCTTTGGCAATCAAATCTCCTGATTCACAGCATTTGCCGGCTATCGTAACAATTTCTGTCTTTGGTGCCGTGGCTTTGTTGGCCAGCATAACGGTATATTCAGATTTATATAATGCATAACGCGGGTTGTCGTTCATCCCTCCGTCAATAGAGACATATTTGCGTATATTTCGTATATCCTTAACATTACCAACTTTGTATAATGTGATCCCGGCAGGGGCTACGATAGAGCGTCCCGGTTCAATCAGCATATATATATTCCCCAGCCCTTTTTCCCTGCAAATTCTCTTTACGACCTTTGACACGGCTTCAATAAACGGATCAACCTCCAACGGATCATCGTCTTCGGTATATTGTATTCCAAACCCACCGCCCAAGTTGAGTTCTGTAATATGAATCCCATATTTATCCCGGATATCAGCGATGAAGCTCAGCATGATTTCCGCGGCATGTTCAAACGGTAAAAGATCAAAAATTTGGGACCCGATATGACAATGCACACCCAAAACATCAATATTCTTCATTGTAGCAGCCAATGCAATAATCTCATGGGCTTCCCCGTTTTCAAGGACAACACCGAATTTGGAATCAATTTGCCCCGTTTGGACGAACGCATGGGTATGCGCTTCAACGCCGGGCTTTATCCGGAAAGATACCTTCACTCTTTTTCCTTTCTCCAGGGCGATTTTTTCAATGTGCTCCAATTCGGTCCTATTATCCACAACAAACCTTCCAATATCGTGATCGATCCCCATCTCGATCTCATCTGGTGTTTTATTGTTTCCATGAAAGTAGATCTTCTCCATCGGAAACCCTGCCTCTATTGCAGTGTATAGTTCACCACCCGAAACCACATCCAGCCCAAGGCCTTCCTGTTGAATGATCCTGCACATAGCCATTGTGCAGAATGCTTTGCTTGCATATAATACAAGTCCATTCCCATCGTAGTACTTGTCGATGGCCTTTTTATAATGCCTGCAATTATGACGAATCGTCATCTCATCCATTACATACAGTGGTGTGCCATACTTATTGGCAAGAGCGACTGTATCGCATCCCCCGATTTCCAGGTTACCGCTATCATTTATCTTCAAATTTTTGTTTCCTAACATTGTTTCACCATCCTGTTTGAATAAATATAGGTCATATCGGTCTCCTGCTTGAACCGGAAGCATCAGACGGTTTTTCACCGTCACGGATGCGTGCGTGCCGCACGCACTGAACACAGAAGCCTGCATGAGTCATGCAGGCTTCTGTTCCAAGTGTATTGATTACTTCAGTTCGCATGTAGCTCCAACTTCTTTGAACTTCTCAACGATGGCGTTTGCGTCGTCCTTGGAAATGCCTTCCTTAACGGTGGAAGGTGCTTTATCAACCATTTCTTTGGCTTCCTTCAGGCCAAGGCCGGTGACTTCACGAACAACCTTGATAACCTTAATCTTTTCAGCGCCAACTTCTTTCAAAACAACATCAAATTCTGTCTTTTCTTCTTCAGAACCAGAATCGCCTTCGCTGGCAGCAGGAGCGGCAGCAGCTACCGCTACAGGAGCAGCAGCGGAAACGCCAAACTCTTCTTCCAGAGCTTTAACAAGCTCGGAGAGCTCAAGAACTGTTAAACCTTTAATTTCTTCAATAAGATTTGTTACTTTTTCACTCATTTCAAAAAACCTCCATTTTCATTTCGAAATTGATTAAGCTTCAGCTTGCTTTTTTTCTGCAATAGCATTCAGCGCTACTGCAAGACCACGGATATTTGCATTAAGAACATTGACAATGCCGTATAATGGGCCCGACAATGCACCAACAGTTTTTGCCACCAATTCTTCCTTTGATGGCAGACTTGCGATGGATTTGACGCCGTCGATGTCTATGAACTTTCCTTCAACAACTCCTGCCTTAATCTCCAGAATCTTATTGCTTTTGGCATATTTCGCTAGAACCTTGGATGGCGCTACCGGATCCTGCATACTAAGAGCAATGGCTGTAGGCCCTTTAAGATAGTCGTCCAGTTCGTTGAAACCATTTTCATGTGCTGCAAAACGGATAATCGAGTTTTTTATAACCGCATACTCAACTTCAGCTTCACGCATGGCTCTTCTTAACTGGGTATCCTGTTCAACAGTAAGCCCCCTGTAATCGGCTAAAACAAAAGATTTTGCCTCTTTAAACTTCTGAGCCAATTCCTGCACTTTTGCTTTTTTCCTCTTAAGGATTTTTTCGCTTGGCATCTGCTGCACCTCCTCGCTGGTTAATGATTCCGAGAAACCCGGATATTTAAAAGGTATTACCTAATAAATCACTTTTCCCTGAACAACAAAAACCCTCTGTATTCAAGGATGGCCATAGACATACAGAGGGATTTAAGACTTAAATTACCCTTACTTATCGCCTCGGCAGGATGATATACGTTATACCCTTTGGTTCCTGCTGTCTATGGCTACTATTCAATTTAATCGAACCGCATACTTTTGCTGTACAAATTACAGTTTTTGTACAGATAGTATTTTACTACAGAATAATGTCTTTGTAAAGGACTCTTAGTCCATAACTTTTTGCTGGTTGATTTTTACACCCGGTCCCATTGTTGATGTCACAACAACGCTTTTCAGGTATTGTCCTTTTGCAGCTGCAGGCTTTGCCTTTATCACCGCATCAACCAACGTACGGAAGTTATCCAGCAATTTTTCCGTGCCAAAGGATACTTTTCCGATAGGACAGTGTATAATATTGGTTTTATCCAGACGATACTCTATTTTACCGGCTTTAATGTCAGCGATTGCTTTCGCAACATCCATCGTAACAGTCCCGGCCTTTGGATTAGGCATCAGGCCTTTTGGACCAAGAACACGACCAAGGCGTCCAACAACACCCATCATATCAGGAGTTGCAACTACCACGTCAAATTCAAACCAGTTCTCTTTCTGGATTTTCGCTACCAACTCTTCCCCACCGACAAAATCTGCTCCGGCCTGCTCTGCTTCAGTAACCTTTTCACCTTTGGCAAAAACCAGAACACGTACTGTTTTACCTGTTCCATGAGGAAGCACAACAGCACCTCTGACCTGTTGATCAGCATGCCGTGAATCAACGCCCAAACGTAAATGGACTTCAACGGTTTCATCAAATTTTGCTCTTGCCGCTTTTTGCACGGTTTCGAAAGCTTCCGAAGGATCATAAA
>JAAYKJ010000160.1 GCA_012522505.1 Clostridiaceae bacterium | reverse complement strand
TCTATGATGTAGCGAATGGTTTTTTAGGCAATGGTACACTGGATGGCAATGAAATACATCATATTTATACTTCATATGACTCGGGAGATAATACGATAACCCCTCCTAACGGAAGACACGCCAACGGTGTTTATCTGTTCGGTAATGCTGTGTTCAGTAACAATTATATTCATGATATTCTGGCCCCCGGTGCACCTGTTGTTTTTCCAGCTGCAGGTTGGAATAAGGCAAGTGGCACCATGCTGATCTACAATAATATCATTCGAGGAGGACTGCATTTAAACGCGGATGGCATGGCGGAAGGAAACAATGCTACATATCATATCTATAATAATATTATACAAGCAAATAATTCTTGTATATTAGCCAGTAAGAAAAGTAATAGTCCCATCAAAAATGTCTATATCAAAAATAATATTTTAATCACTACCGGGACATATCCCAACCCGGTGAGTTTCGCCCAGGGTATTGACAATTTAGATGTAGACAGGAATATTTACTATAATCATAAAAAAACCAATCTGGTTGATAAAAAGGACTGTGTACTGAATTTCATGAACAAACGGTACAATATGGATTCTTCACGGGAAGCAGGCTTTAACTTGACCAGCTTTTTTTCAGAAAACCCAATATTGATTGATTATATTCCATCCAGCTGGTCGGATATTGCCGTTGATTCCGGTGTAGATCTTTCATCATTCTTCACAGATGACAGGCTGGGTGTGTCAAGACCTCAGGGCAATGGGTTTGATATTGGTCCATATGAGTTTACAGGCGATGAGAAATAAGTTACTCCAACCCTAAAAGCAGCTGAAGGGCTTGGTTTTTGGGTTACTGATCAGGAATTCAATTTCGAAAAGATGACAGGCCAAAATCCTGAAATTCCTATTGAAGGTACGCTGTACCGCTCTGTGCCGGATGGAACTGATGGATTTAAGTGGGAGAAATATTATACACCGCTGGTATATCCGCATCCATTGCGTACCTCGGACAGGCTGGTTGTTCCCGGTTCGTAGGTGAATAGGGAGAACCTAATTCTGTGGTTCATAATTCATAGAGAAAAATTTGGATTGACAGCATCAGTGGAAATGTGATATTTTGAAAAAACAACAGGATTATTGCAAATAATAATAGTTTTAGAAAATATTATGTCATTTGTTTAAGTTCATCATTGAAGTCATCTTTGTCACATTTGTATCTTTTACGCTTCACTTTTGCATAGCTTGAATCATTTTTACTCATGGGCTTGGTTCATAACAACAAGAATGTAAACAATCAAACCCAAATGGAACCTGCAATAATAAATTTAAAGGAGTTTATCAATATGCGGTTTCTGGTTTATCGAACAAAAAACAAGGCGGGGCGCTTCTTTACCTTGGTGTTAAGTATGTGCATCTTTTGCGCATTGCTTTCTGTGCATCCTGCAGTTTTTGCTGCACCAAACGGGAACGAACTGTTGGATATCAAAGACCATTGGGCTGAAGGGGTAATCCATAAATGGGTTTCTCAGGGATTAGCCCGAGGTTACGGGGAAGGACGGTTTGGTCCCAATGACAGCATCAACAGAGCTGAATTCGTAACCCTCTTGAACCGCATATTTGGCTATGAGCGTAAGTCAGAAAAAAGCTTTCCCGATGTAAATGCGGGAGCATGGTATACTGGAGAAATTGCAAAGGCTTACCACGCGGGTATCATTAGTGGCGACAGCAACGGAAACATGAGCCCGGAAGCTGTGATCAGCCGGCAGGAAGCGTCGGTGATATTAACGAGGGCTTTTTCACTTGCCGGAGAATACCATGATGCCGCATCGAAGAATCCGGAACTGTCTGCCGGTCATATCTAAGCTGTGATGAAATATAACGATCTCGATCAGATTGCGCAATGGGCATTAGGTTCGGTCGGTGTAATGACAAAGAGAGGTTATGTTACAGGACGCCCCGGCGATCTGTTTGCTCCGAAAGACAACCTCAGCCGTGCTGAGGCGGTGAAGATGATCGATAACGTAATGGGAGAGCTGATCAACGCTGCGGGAACCTATACCAGGGTGGTGCCCGGGAACATGGTGGTTTCTTCCTCTGGTGTAACGCTGAAGGATACATACATTGCTGGTGATCTTTACCTGACCGAAGGTATCGGCAACGAACCAATACAGCTGATTGGAGTAACGGTAAAGGGGAGGACAGTTATCGCGAAAGGTATTGAAAACATATCGCTTACAGATACACTTCTTGAGAGAGAAGTTCTGGCATTTAACGAAGAAGGGAAAGCTGAGACAATGGAAAATGGTATCATCTGGCGGCATCCATTGACAGAATGAATAAATCGGTTTGATTATACGTCACAGAATCCACAGACAGTGAATTACGACGGGCAATAGATGAGGACTTCGAACAGTCTATCAGAGTTAATAATGAACCCCTTCTTATTGGAGCTTATACAAATGAAATTGCTGAGGGAATTATCGATGAAGTTATGATTTGTAGGGGACCTCTAACTGAAAAACAGTTTAAATCCTTATTTTCT
>JAAYKJ010000159.1 GCA_012522505.1 Clostridiaceae bacterium | reverse complement strand
ATTGTCGAAGGCTTATCCCTTAAACATATTTCACCATCAAGATACAGGTACATATGCCTGCCGCTCTTGATAAAAGGATCGGACGGATCTCCAGCAAGAGTTTTTCTAATCGAAGAATAACGACCAATCTATTACAAATGAACAGGGAAACTGACGAATTTTCATATTTGACAACCGGTTAGATTTTTGGTAACATGAGAAAAATTATATGCAAATGCAATGAAGGGGAGTAATACTGGGATGTTGCATACAGAGAGCTGTTGTTTGCTGAAAAACAGCGCATGTCACAGTTATGAACTCGCCCCGGAGCAGTCGTGCTGAAAGCTTGATAATCTGGAAGAGCAATAGGTGCGAACGGGTTTTCCGCCGTTACAGGTAAATGAGTGGGTTGTTTTGACCAATAAGAGTGGTACCACGGAAGTTTGGCTTTCGTCTCTTGCTAGATGCATGAAGATGAAAGCTTTTTTATTTTTATGGGGGAGGTATTTAATGAAGATTGCATTTTCAACCTTAGGATGCCCTGATTTCAGTTGGGCGGATATTTATTCCATGGCAAAGGACCTCGGATTTGACGGTATTGAAATCCGTGGCCTGGGTGACGATATTTTTGCTGTTAAGGCACAGCCGTTTACCAAAAGCCAACTGCCGCAGACAATACAAAAGTTGTCTGCTCTTCATCTCGAAATACCATGTCTTTCCTCGGGATGCTGTTTGAAATACGCTGATAAGCTCGATGAAAATGTTGCTGAAATCACACAATATATTGAGCTTGCACAGAAGCTTGGAACACCTTACATCAGGGTTCTGGCCGATCGCGAACCTGCACCCGAAGGGGATGTGGACGATGCTGTTGTGTTGAGTGCGCTGGAGCGCCTGATTCCAATAGCTGAACAGAATGGTGTTACCTTGTTGATTGAAACCAATGGTGTATATGCAAATACAGCCAGGCTTCGGGATTTGTTGAATCATGCTGCAAGTGACAATGTTGCTGCCCTGTGGGATATCCATCATCCATACCGTTTTGCCGGTGAAACCCCTGGCGAAACAGTACAGAATTTAGGAGCATATATCCGTTATGTGCATGCAAAGGATTCTGTGTCTGAAGACGGAAAGATCATATACAGGATGATGGGGGAAGGGGATCTGCCCGTATCCGATATGATGCTGGCATTACGCTCGATCAATTATGATGGATATATTTCTCTGGAATGGGTAAAGCGTTGGTCAGCTGACCTAAGTGACGCAGGGATTGTATTCCCCCATTATGCAAACTACATGGATCAATATATTGATAAAACGCAGCATCGGGGGAGACTTTACGATAACAACGCCAAGACCGGAAAGTACATTTGGGAGAAGGATATTCTGATCGATTTGACATTCCCACAGGTACTGGACAAAGTTGTAGAAGAATTTCCAGACCAATATGCTTTTCGATATACCGTTCTGGATTATACCAGAACCTATTCAGAGTTCCGGGATGATGTGGACACCTTTGCCCGTTCATTGATAGCCCTTGGCGTAAAACCCGGCGACCATGTTGCGATTTGGGCGACGAATGTACCTCAATGGTATATTACCTTCTGGGCCACTACAAAAATTGGTGCTGTCCTGGTTACTGTGAATACAGCATATAAAATTCATGAAGCCGAATACTTGCTGCGCCAGTCGGACACACACACGCTTGTGATGATAGACGGCTATAAGGATTCCGATTATGTTTCAATTATCAAAGAGCTTTGCCCAGAGCTTGAGACGGCTGAAGCCGGTAAACCGTTGCATATGAAACGTCTGCCTTTCCTCAGAAACATCATTACGGTGGACTCAAAGCAGAAAGGCTGCCTGACATGGGATGAAGCGGTAGCGCTGGCAGAAAGGGTATCGGTTACTGAGGTTTTCCGAAGGGCAGCATCCATTGGAAAAGATGATGTTTGCAATATGCAATATACATCGGGTACCACTGGCTTCCCGAAGGGGGTTATGCTCACCCATTACAATGTTGTCAACAACGGGAAATGCATCGGAGACTGCATGGATCTTTCCACTGCAGACAAGATGATGATTCATGTGCCGATGTTCCATTGCTTCGGAATGGTTCTTGCGATGACAGCAGCGATGACCCACGGAACCACAATGTGTCCAATGCCATATTTTTCACCGAAGAATTCCCTGGCCTGCATCAATCAGGAGCAAATCACATGTTTCCATGGGGTTCCAACCATGTTTATCGCAATGCTGGGGCATCCGGATTTTGAAAACACGGATTTCTCCCATATGAGGACCGGTATTATGGCGGGTAGCCCATGCCCTGTCAAGGTGATGCAGGATGTTGTAGACAAAATGAACATGACGGAGATCACCATCGTTTTCGGACAGACCGAGTCATCACCCGGATGCACACAAAGCCGTACAGACGATCCACTGGAGCTGCGCGTTAATACGGTAGGCCGTGCCCTTCCCGGGGTAGAATGCAAAATTGTTGATCCGGTGACCGGAGAGGACTTGCCCGACGATTGTGATGGTGAGTTCGTTGCCCGGGGCTATAATATCATGAAGGGTTATTACAAGATGCCTGAAGCGACGGCTGCGGCCATTGACAAGGATGGTTGGCTGCATACCGGAGATCTTGCCCGGAGGGACTCCAACGGTTACTACAAGATTACCGGTCGCATCAAGGATATGATCATCCGCGGTGGTGAAAATATTTATCCGAAAGAAATCGAAGATTTTATATATACCCACCCGAAGGTAAAGGATGTTCAGGTTATCGGTGTTCCTGACAAACAATACGGAGAGGAAATCATGGCCTGTGTCATCTTGAAGGAAGGGGAGACCATGACTGCTGAAGAGCTGAAAGAGTTCACCCTTGCCCATATGGCCAAGCATAAAACACCCCGGTATGTAGATTTTGTAACCGAGTTTCCGATGAATGCGGCAGGCAAGATTATGAAGTATAAAATGCGCGAGCAAGCCGTAGAAAAATTGAAGCTACAGGGTGAAAAAATGATAACCGCATAGGGAAGAGAAATTCTTTTCCTAAAGCAGATAGTTATGAGGGGGCATTCCGCAAAGAAACATACTCCTGTACTTGCGGTAAGCCCCCTTGCAATTCTATCCATTAACCCACTTCATAAAGGGCATATCAAACCTGTTGAACAGCGAAGCGTGCCTGGGATAAACACGGAAGGTATAACCATATTCCCCGCCGTCAATGATCGACAATTCAGCTGTATACCGGAAAGTTGAAGAGTCTAATTGGCCGGAAACGGTCATTTCTGTACTTTCACCCTGACGGATCATGTTTGCGACCGTAGAACCGTAATATACCTCAACGGCTACATCCGAGGGTGTCAGGCTGCCCAACTGGACAATTGTTGAAATCGTTATCTTTTCACCTGATTTCGCATGGTGCTCTATCAGTGAAAGTCCGTCTCTGTCGGGTAGAATCTTTACCTGCGACCATGTATTATAGATATTGTGCTTCCATGAGGTTAAGATCCGTGCGAACTCGTAATCGGACTGTTGGATCTGCTTGCTTCTGTTAATGCAGGGGATATAAAAGTCGCGGGTATAGTCCTGAACCATTCTGTGGGTGCTGAATGCAGGAGTTAGAGACTGTATGGATTCCTTCATTATTTTTATCCATTCGCGGGGGATCCCTGCTCCGTCTCTTTGATAGTACAGGGGAATGATCTGTTTTTCAAGAAGCGTATACAACGACTGGCTGTCGGCATCATCCTGGTAATGTTCATTGTCATAAGTTGTATCATCATTAATGACCCATCCATTTTTACCGTTATAACCTTCACACCACCATCCATCGAAAATGCTGCAGTTGACAATCCCATTGATACTAACCTTCATCCCGCTTGTTCCGCTGGCTTCCAAAGGCCGTCTGGGATTGTTCAGCCATATGTCGACACCCTGTACAAGGTTTCTGGCCAGGGTCATGTTATAGTTCTCGACCAGGAACACTTTGCCGCGGAAGCCTTCACGCCAGGCGATCTCCTGAATGTTTTTAATAACCTCGTGGCCTGGTCTGTCTGCGGGATGCGCCTTGCCTGCAAAAATGATTTGGACAGGTCTTTCACGGTTGTTTAAAAGCTTTTCAATACGGCTCATGTTCCTGAATATCAGATTGGCTCGTTTATACGTAGCAAACCGCCGGGCAAAGCCGATTGTGAAGATGTCCGGATCCATCTGCTGGTCAAGCTCATTCACTTCATGCAGGGGCAGTCCGATGGCAGTGTATTGTTGTTTCAAGCGTTCCCGTACGAAATTTATCATTTTCTTTTTTAATTCGCAGTGGACCGCCCAGAGTTCTTCATCGGGAATTTTCTGAACATCGTTCCAAACCTGTGGGTCGTACGGTTTTTCCTGCCAGTCGCTGGGCAGGTATTTATCGTACATGTATTTGAAACTGGGGGATAGCCATGTCATCGTATGAATGCCATTGGTAATATGGGTTATCGGAACATCTTCTTCAGGCAAGCCCGGCCAGATGCTGTTATATATATTTCTGGATACTGCGCCATGCAGTTCACTGACTCCGTTTCGCTTACCCGACAGATTCAGGGCCAGTACCGTCATGTTGAAATTATACTGGTCTCCCTGTTTGGTGCCCAGGCTTAAAAATTCATGCCTTTGCAGGTGAAGTTGACTCCTATAGCCACCGAAATATCGATCCATCATATCCATTGGAAAGACATCATTACCCGCAGGCACGGGAGTATGGGTGGTGAAAACCGAAGAGGAAGCCACAACCTCCCGGGCTTCATCAAATGACAGGTTTTTTTCGGAGATCAGTTTGCGGCACAATTCCAGTCCCATAAAAGCTGAATGTCCCTCATTCATATGGTATACGGTCCCTTTAATCCCCAATGCATCCAGCATTTTTATGCCGCCGATTCCCAACAGGATCTCCTGCTGAATCCTGGTTTCCTTGTCACCGCCATACAATCTGGCCGTTAATCCTCTGTCATACTGATTGTTTTCGGGGATGTCCGTGTCCATTGCATACAGATTGATCCGACCGATGGCAATTCGCCATATTTTTGCGTAAACCATCCTTCCAGGCATATCCACATGAATCAACAGTGGCTTTTGGTCTTGCGTAAGAACCGGCTGTACCGGAAGGTGGGATATATTCAGGATGGGAAAGCTGGTTTCCTGCCATCCTTCACGGTTAATCCGCTGGTCAAAATAGCCCTGCTTATAAAATAGCCCGACAGCTGTAAAAGGAAGCCCAAGATCGCTGGCTGTTTTGCAATGATCTCCGGACAATACCCCAAGCCCCCCCGAATAGATTGGCAAAACCTCGTGCAAGCCATATTCTGCAGAGAAATAGATGATCTGTTCCTGTTGCTGGTCTGGATAGGTTCTTTGAAACCAGGTATCCTGATTCCCGGCCATGTAACGATCAAAATGTTCCACAACTGCCCCATACCGCTGCATAAAAGAAGGATCCGATATTTTTTCCTGCAGCTTTTTATGATTTACTTCCTGTAAAAACCGTATTGGATTTTTATTCAATTTTTCCCATAAAAGAAGATCGATCTCCCGATAAAGATCGATAGCTTCATTGTTCCAAGACCACCATAAATTGTAGGCCAGATCCTTCAGCCTTGACAATTCCGCGGGTATCTCGGTTGTAACCTTTATTTTACCAAGTATATACATAGAATGTCCTTCCTTTCTATACTGTTTTACACACAAAAACAAACAATTATATATACCCTGAAAATTCCATCCTTAATACTTTATCCTGAAAATGATTCAAATGACACCGAATCAAATTCCTCTGCCCAAATAAAATACCGCAGCGGAATTAAATTTAGTATTCGTAAAAGAACACAAAATAACCGCCCGATAAGAACGATATTGAAAAATGGTTGTAATTGCTATATACTTAAACCACCCATGATATCACTGGACTTCATAAGCATAAGATAATATTATTGGAATTACTGCCGATAAATATTGCGAAGAATTGTAACAGAAAAACAAAATGGTTGAACTACCCTAAACGTGGAAATAGAACAGAGGTAAATGCATATGCTATGAAGGAGGAATTTTTGTGGCAGGAGAGAAGAAATTCGGTACATCGTTGTTTGGTTTTAAACGTGCAGATGTCAATGCATATATTGAAAGGATCGTCCGCGAGTTTGATCAAAGGCTGAAAGAAAAGGATGATGAGATTTCAAATCTACAGGCGCAGTTGAATGAACTCAGGACAAAATATGATGATTTTTATCGTGAAGCTGAATCGGTAATAAGGGAAAAAGAGAAAATCGCTGGTGTCCTGCTTCAAGCTCAGGAAAAGGCTGAGAACATGATGGTTGAAGCCCGGGAAAAAGCATTGAAGGAAAAAGTACATTTGGATCAATTGCTTGAATCTGAAAAAGAAAAAATCGTCGATATCAAGCGTGAGTTGAAAGGGTTAAAGAATCAGGTGGCGACGATCCTTACAAAATACGAGCAGCAGATTGATGAAACCGTATCTGGTATAGAAAAACAAGAGGGTTTATACATGCAGGAGGACATACCAGAGGATGAGGGAGAGGACGCAGCAGGATAAAATAAGTCATTCCTGTTGCATTAACATATATAATCGGAGGATGGGAATGGAAAAAGAAATTCTGAGCATTCTGGCGAATAACAGCCGTCTTACGAATGAACAAATTGCAGTGATGCTGGGACGGACAGAGGATGAAGTGAATCAGGCCAT
>JAAYKJ010000158.1 GCA_012522505.1 Clostridiaceae bacterium | reverse complement strand
GTGCCAGTCACTCGTGCACATGGGATGAAAAAGGTACTGATTACTAACAATCATACCAACATCGCTTCAAAGCGTACTTGTGAGAAGCTTGGCGCGAAGCTTATACATATAGCCCGCCTGCCCGAATGGCATGACCTTTTCAAAGAGGGTAAGCGATTTGTGAATTTATTTGAGTGGAGCGTGTAGTATGTTAGCGATTACTGAAAGATTCAGCTTTGTAAAGAGCTAAACGAAAAGCAAGATTCCAGCATGGTAATGCTTATGCATTGAGAAAACCGGAGGTATATAATCATGATGGATGAGAAAATTATCAGAGGGGTATCTGATATATGTGAAGCTCAGCTTGAACAATGTACTGAAGTAATTCGTGAAAGTTTTACTACAGTTGCAGTTGAATTCGGGCTGACAAAGGAGAACTGCCCAACCCATACTAGTTTTATAAAGCTTGAGGTACTGCAAGACAGATATAGAAGAGGATGTCCGATGTTCGGCTATTTTTGGGATGGCAAAATCGTTGGATATGTTTCTCTTACAAAAATAGTGATACTTCCTTCGAATTGAACAACCTTGCCATTCTGCCTGAGTACCGCCATAAAGGATATGGCAAAGAGCTGATGGATGTCTGCAGGAACAAAGTGAAAGAACTTGGAGGCAATAAAATCACTATCGGAATTATTGAAGAGAACACAAGGCTAAAAGAATGGTATACAGCTTATGGCTTTGTCCACACAGGTACCAGAAGGTTTGAACACCTGCCGTTCACAGTAGGATTTATGGAGCTGAATTTATGAAAGTTGCTATCATAGGAGTGTATTAAGCTATATACAGTGCTTAACCGCACGGTATTTTGACCCTTATTGATTATAATGGTAAATGTTTGAAGGTCAAAAAAGTAAGACTGGGTGAGGCTTCTTCCAGCCAGAGCGTACTGATGTGACAACAAAGCTGAAATAACTGTGAAGGTCATGAACCGTTTTCCGATAAACTGTTCCGACTATACGCAGAATCGCTGTCCCACACTGTGTAGTGACTTGGCATTTTAACCGAACAGTTTTGCGGCGGCGGCCATATTGTCGATGATATGTACGCCAAAGGGGCACCGGCTTTCACAGTTTCCGCAGCCGATACAGTCCCTTCCGCTGTTTGCAAGCCCTGCATAATGGGATCGGATGGAGGGCGGAATGTTTGCTTCATCCAGCCGGGCGATATCCAGATATTTGTTGACTGTTGCGATATCAATTTCTACCGGGCAGGGCTGGCAGTGGCTGCAATATACGCAGTTGCCCCGGAAGTCATTACGCAGTGTACCCAGCACCGGTGTGTAATCCCTCTCGGCATCGCTCATATCGAGATATCGCACAACATCCAGAACTTCTGCCCCCGTTTTGCAACCAAGCAACACGCTGGCCACGGCAGGACGGGTGAGGGCATAATGAATGCATTGCGCGACTCTCATAGGCTTACTGAACGGGGTGTGTTCCAGCGAGATCAGCTTACCCGCTCCCAGTGTTTTCATAACGGTAATGCCCACACCTTTTTGTTCACAATACTTATATAGTGCAGACCGCTTTGGGTCGAGCCCACGAAAAGCAGTGGCATCAAGCCCTTTGTCCAGTTGATCCAGTGTATAGGTTTCGGCGGGGTAAAGATCAAAGGCCAAATTGATGCTGAACAACAACATTTCAGGAATCCCGGTTTCAATGACACGCATAGCCATTTCTGGGTTGTGGGAACTAAAACCGATATGACGGATGTCCCCCTTTTCTCGAAGCTGCTGTACATAATCAGCGAAGCCGGTTTCGAATACACCCTTGTAATCACTTTCGGAATCGATGAAAAACATCATGCCAAAATCGATGTATCCGAAAATACGCAGCAGGTCTTCAAAATATTGCTTAACCACAGTCAAATCACGGCTGATGTCATATTGACGCCGGATATCGACAGAGCCTATATGCCCCTGAATCATCACCTGGTTGCGCCTTGAACCAAGTGCTTTGGCAATGTTTTCGCGTATCTCCCTGCCTGGCATAAAAACATCCAGGATATTGATGCCCTGTTCCAGCGCAGCATCAATGGTTTCTTTGACTTGTTCGTAGGGTTTTCCGTCCAGATGCTCGCAGCCAAGCCCTATGATGCTGGCTTGGCATCCGGTTTTTCCGATTTCCCTGTAAATCATCCGTTTCGACTCCTTTTTTCGGCAATGTCGTTGATCCCCTAATCGTCTGTGAAAATGACAAACACACAGAACGTATGTTCCAATCATAGCATTGTTAACATCTTTTTGCAAGAACAAGCTGTTATATAATATGTCAGGGTATATCGGTTTCTGACAGCCAGTTAAATCTTAACCTGGGTTAAGCATCTTCTTGTCGTATTTCATCAGCAGGTCATCCAGAGCTTCACGGAGAAACATCGCTTCACCCACCCCTTCGTCCTTAGCCAGCTTTGAAAGCCTTAACTGTGCTGACAGGTGTTCATGTTATCAATATCAATATGGCTAATCTTTTCCTCTTTTTTCAGCATGTCAAAGACTTCAATGGCAAAAGCGGTTCGAGGTCGGCTGCATCAAAAAACAGCATTTATTCTGCCTTTAGCAGATGCTTCATTATCGTTAAGTAATCTGCCGTATCCTTCCCCGGAGGAACGGTAATGTACATTTGATATGCCCTGGATTGCCCATTTATCGGTATCCATGCATAAATTATTTCGAAAGGAAGGCTTTCATTTTTAACTGTCTCTGCCCTTTCCAGCAGGAATATCTCTCCTTCCCCAAAAGAAGTCATACCTGAGTATAGTTTTTCCTTAACTGTTGAATGAACCAGGTATTTGGATTCTTCCAGTGGGAAAGACGTATAGTCTATCACAGCAAAGCTGCCTGGCGGGTTGGGTAAAATGCCCGAATTTTCCTTGTCCTGAATATAATAAAAATATGGTATCTGTTCATAAGACACATAATAACATTCAGCCTGCCAGGAAGACGGCAGTTGTATGGACAGAACGGGTTTGTCTGCGGCATTGTAATTAATAAACCGCAAGTCGGACAACCCTTGAATCGTTCCCGGGCTATATACTGGATAATACAGTGTATATTCTCTGTCTATTTGTTTGGGGGCAATCAAAGCATTTGACATTAAGTCGATTTGAAACAAGTCACCCTTGCTTTGAATAATGACCTTATTCCCATCCAAAACATATTCTTCGATTGGGCCTATCATTCCAAGCAGTTTGATATTCCCCTTCTGCGCAGTATACAAAGTGTTATAATACGGACCAGCCGGTATCCTGTCCTTTCTGCTAAAGCAAAGTATTTCATCGGTTAGCACAAAGAACTCCAGAGAATAACCCTGCGTATAAGCTTCAATGGTAAGATCTCTGCTGTCAATCACCACGAGTATTCCTTCCACACCAACCATAAAGCGATTATTGCTTTGCATCACCGGGTTTAGACTATAAAAACCTGGCTCTAAAGAATTTTCAAAGTTTTTGAGAACTGTTTCGTTTACTCCATCTGAAGCAACAAGCTGGTTACCGGCTAAAAAAACAAAGTGTTGGTTCTTATAACCGATAATAGGCCCATGGATGCTTTCAGGAGTATCATCATAGATTGGGGCGTATTTGTATTTTGTCTGCCGGATGGAATTGTCCTTGTGACTGATGATTAAAAAGGAGCCCGTGTTGCTATCGGCAACAAGGGTATACTCATCTCCTTGATGCGTATATAGGGCATTATATGTATCCAAGAAAACTGAATCATTCGTTTCTGTTTGATCTTCGGGCACGGTTGTGTCTCCTGTGCTTTCCTGCTCAGGCTCCAATGTGTCTCCTGTGTTCTCCTGCCCGGGTTCCGACATGTCTTCCGAACCCTGTGGGGTCCCAGTGATATCTCCAGTATCTTCCTCTGTCGGTGTTGGAGAAGGCGTTATCGTTGGTGTTTCGGTCGGCGTCGGCGTTGGCGTTTGGGTTGGAGCAGATGTGGGGGCAGGCGTGGGATCCTGTGTTTCTTCGGGCGCTAATGAAGGTTCTGGCGTTGCCACAGGTGCCTCGGTAGGAGAAATTACACCCACCACTTCTGTTTCACCCGGATCTTGCTGGTTTTTGTTCCTTGAATCCCTGTTATCCATAATGATCAATACTATCAGAATGCAGGTAAGTATACATGGCGTAATGATTGCAACAACAAGATTTTTTCTCATACCAGTCCCACCCTTCAAGCTTTAATTTCTTCGCTTTTTTATCCTATGTTTCACGAATTAAGTATACCATAATGCTGTTTCCAGCCGCAACCAAATTAAAAACTTCATTGCGATTACTCAAGCTATCCAACCTGCAGTGTAACGTGGTTTTTACTGTTCACACCCCAATATCCTTGAGATATAGCTGTGCATAACAGAAACTACGCTTCATTTGCAAGAGCTGTATAGTTCGGAGAACAATGCTGAATATACAGTGCTTTACTCTTCAAAAATGTGTTATAATTTTTACGACCCTTGTAAAGCTTTGTACTGCAAGCATTCTATCTTGAATAATTGTTATGTACAAAGGTATAACAGCACCTGACAAAAGCTTATTTTGGGATAATACAATACTTGTTCAGTAAATGAAAGGATTATCAACATGGGAAAGATTTTAGTGTTGGCAGAAAAACCATCCGTAGCACGTGACCTTGCAAAGGTTTTAAACTGCACCCAGAAAGGAGCAGGTTTTTTGGCCGGTTCAAGGTATATTGTCACATGGGCACTGGGGCATCTTGTCACATTGGCAGATCCGGAGGTGTATGACAACAGATACAAACAATGGCGTTTGGAAGACCTGCCAATGCTGCCCAAGAAATTGAAGCTTGTGGTTATAAAGCAAACCTCAAAACAGTTTGGTATAGTAAAAAACCTGATGCATCGACAGGACGTGGATGAACTGGTGATCGCAACGGATGCTGGCCGTGAAGGGGAGCTTGTCGCCCGTTGGATTATTCAGAAAGCAGGGTTTAAAAAACCGATAAAGCGTCTGTGGATTTCATCCCAGACCGATAAATCGATCCGCCAAGGCTTTGAAAACCTGAAACCTGGCAGCCACTATGAGAACCTGTATCATTCGGCGATATGCCGTTCGGAAGCCGACTGGCTGGTGGGGTTGAATGTCACCAGAGCGCTTACATGTAAATATAATGCTCAGCTTTCAGCGGGAAGAGTGCAAACCCCCACACTTGCCATGATCGTTCAGCGAGAAAAGGAAATCCTTAACTTCAAGCCAAAGGATTACTGGAGCATCCAAGCCGCCTTTCATGGTTTTACCGTGCAGAGGCGCAATAAAATCAACGGTCAGACCAGGATTTTTGACAAACAAATCGCAGAAAGCATTGTATCAAGAGTTTCCGGACAGACAGGGGAAGTGATTGATGTTCAAAGGGAAGCAAAAAGGGAGCTCCCTCCTCTTGCTTACGATCTGACAGAATTGCAGCGTGACGCAAACCGTCGCTACGGGTACTCAGCAAAACAGACCCTGAATATCATGCAGCGGCTTTATGAAAGCCATAAACTGGTTACGTATCCAAGGACCGATTCCAGATACATTACCGACGATATCGTGCCGACGCTTCCCGAGCGCCTGAAAAGCATTTCTGTAGGTCCATATACCAAAATGTCCCAGCATATTCTGAGAAATAAAATTACTGTAACCAAGCGTTTTGCCGACAACAGCAAGGTATCGGATCACCATGCCATCATCCCTACCGAACAGTATGTGAATCTATCTTCTCTGAACCAGGAGGAACGAAATGTCTACGACCTGATTGTTAAGAGGTTCCTGGCGGTCTTAAGCCCTGCCTTTGAATATGAACAGACAACTGTAAAGATCAGCAGCATGGGTGAAGTTTTTACCGCAAGGGGCAAGATTATTAAATCCATGGGCTGGAAGGAAATATACGCCGGTATAAGCGATTCTGCTGATGAAGATGACAGCGAAGAAAGGGATCAGTCTCTTCCTGATGTGAAAAGAGGTATGAAGGGGAAAATGGATCCAGTTAGGCTGGTTGCTGGGAAAACCAAGCCACCCGCTCGGTATACCGAAGCCACATTGCTGTCGGCGATGGAGCATCCGGGTAAGTTTGTTGAAGACAAAGAGTTCCGGGAAGCGCTTGAAAGCTCCAGTGGTCTGGGCACTCCTGCAACCAGGGCGGATATTATTGAGAAATTGTTTAATACTTTTTATATTGAACGCAAGGGGAAGGAAATCCATCCAACATCCAAAGGCACTCAACTTGTCAACCTTGTTCCAGAAGATTTGAAATCTCCTGAAATGACAGGCAGATGGGAACAGCAGCTAACATATATCAGCAAGGGCAAAGCCAATGCGGAAGCATTCGTCAATGAGATGAGAAGCTATGCGGCCAAGCTTGTCCAAAACGTGGTCACAAGTAATAAAACCTTTAATCATGACAATGTCACCCGTGAAAAATGTCAATGTGGCAAATACCTGCTTGAGGTAAATGGCAAACGGGGGAAAATGCTTGTCTGCCCTGATAGGGAATGCGGTTTTCGTAAAATGATTTCTCAAACCTCCAATGCCCGGTGCCCAGAATGCCATAAGAAAATGGAGATCCGTGGTGAAGGTGATAACAAGTCATTCTATTGTGTATGTGGGTACCGGGAAAAAATGGATAACTTCCGGAAGCGGAAATCAACCCAGGTAAACAAGAAGGAAGTGAACCAATTTCTACGTCAGCAGGAACCAGACAAAAATATCAATACCGCTCTTTCCGACGCATTGGCTCAATGGAAAAAAGATAACTAATGCTATATTTCCCAAACCCATGGAGATAGAGTGTTGTTGTGATGTTTTGCGAAGATATTATGTATTGACGTCATAATATCTTAACAGGTTTTCCTTTCTTTGAAGCATTTGGTCAATACGCTTCATGTATTCTTCTACATTCTTAACATTAAAAACTCTCTCGATTCGGTTGTTGGGGAATACGATTTTTGACACAGCTCCAGCACCAAGTGCAATGATGCTTTGAACCTCCTCCATGATAAGAATATTATAGATTCCCTCAAAGCCGGGTTTCGCATAACCAACGTTCTCAAGGTTTGCCAGAATGTTTTTCTGTCGGTAAAGATAGTAAGGCACAAGCCCCATCTCTTTGGCGGATGTTTTTGCCAAATGAATCATGGCAGCAACAATGTCATCTGACGTGTTTGGAAATCGTTCTCTTTTTTCATTCAACCGGGAAGCTCTTTTAACAGACATGGTGTGCACTGTTAGGCTTTCCGGGCTAAGCTGCTTCATCTGATCGATTGTAACCATAAAGTCTTCCAGCGACTCTCCCGGCAAACCAGCAATCAGATCACAGTTGATGTTGTGGAAGCCCTGCTCACGAGCAATATGGAAGGCTTCAACAAACTGTTCAACTGTATGGTTTCTTCCGATCAACTGTAATGTTTTATCCTGCATCGTCTGAGGGTTAATGCTAATGCGGGAAACTCCCGAACTTTTTAGAACCTTCAACTTCTCGCGACTGATAGTATCTGGCCTACCCGCTTCAACAGTATATTCACACACCTGGGACATTGGAAGAGATTGAACGATATTATCAAGCAGCATTTTTAGCTCCTCAACCGACAGGGCTGTAGGTGTTCCTCCTCCAATGTAAACCGTATCAACCGAGAGACCATTCCCTCGTATCCATTGACTTGCCCATATGATTTCCTTTTTCAGTGATGCCAGATAATCCTGAATGCAATATTGGTAATGCTGGATTGAAACTGATGGGAACGAACAATAAAGACATCGGCTGGTGCAAAAGGGAATCCCGATATAAATACTGATAGCATTGGGGGCTCGTTTCAGTAGTTTCTTTTGATTTAGAGCAACCTCAATTGAAAGCTGTGCTTTCTCTTTGGACACCTGATAATTTTCCTGCATATGCCGGGTGACTTCTTCAATATCGTCTCCCTGCCCCAATAGCTTGTTTATAATTTTAACCGGACGGATCCCAGTCAATACTCCCCATGGGAGTGTTTTGCATGTATAAAAACTTAAAGCCTTGTATAGCATTAATTTAAGTGGCATTTTAATATCCTGCTGTAATGCTGCCCTTACCGGATGAACAGGGATTTCTTCTCGAAACAACAGTCGATTGTTCTGTGATAGATTCCCCTGCAGGATAATATCATCAGCCACTTTTTTCAGATCAAACCACATCAGAATATCATTCGCGGACAGAATCTTATTTTTTTCGGTTGTATGGTTTTGGTCGCATTGAAAAAGAGCCGACCATGAAGCCTTCTCTTCTGGTGATGTACTTAGCTCAAAGACTTTGCTGCTTGTGGCAATATAAGCGTATTCGTTTTCGGGAAGAAACAATCGTACGATCAAATTGGCTTCCACCCGGTAAAGATCGGGTAAATGAATGAAAAACATATTCTCCCCATCCTGCTCCAGTATACAAACAACCAAATGAACCAGAACCGAATGTCTTAGTCGTCGTTATGAAAACAACTCATTTCTTGATTCTGTAATAAGGGTTGTGTTTTTTTTCATAACCAATGGAAGTTTTAACGCCATGCCCGGGATACACCGCTGTTTCGTCCTGAAGAGAGTATAGCTTTTCCCGTATGGATTTTTCAATATCCTCCATCGAACCTCCTGGCAGATCCGTTCTTCCAATAGAAGTGTGAAACAGAGTATCTCCTGTAAAAAGGGCATTCCCCACATGAATGCAGATACTACCTTTTGAATGACCAGGTGTATGAATGATATGGTAACTTAAACCACCGCATTCCAGAATATCACCATCTTTCAGAAGATGATCAGCAGGATGGAAGGTCTTCGTTCCTTTCACAGGAAAAAGGGCCATTCCATTTAAATAAGGATCAACCAGGCAATTGGCATCCGCTTCATGGATATGAACCTGAACATCAGCCTTTTCTCTCAGAGCATCAGTATAGTAAATATGATCAAAATGGCCATGAGTTAATATGACATGTTTCACGGTCAACATATTATTTCCCGCCAAATTAAGAATCGTATCAGGGTTACAACCGCAGTCGATAATCACCGCTTCTCCGTTCCCTGAGACCATGTATACGTTTGATTGCACCAAACCACTTGGAATACATTCAATAAACATCTTTACCCTCCAGACAAATATAGGATATATAAAGCTTTGGCTTAACACGGAATTGATTGAAATGTCACTTGCTTTCAACCAGTATCGTAACCGGGCCTTCATTATGAATTTCCACATGCATCATTGCCTGAAAAACACCGGTTTCTACTTTCAAGGGGTAATTATCCTTTAATACCTGTACAAATTCCTGATACAGCTTGTTCGCATCCTGTGGGGATGCCGCATTTATAAAGCTGGGCCGGTTGCCCTTCCTGCAGTCTCCATATAATGTAAACTGGGATATGACAAGAATTTCTCCCTGCTCATCCAGGACAGACCGGTTCATTTTTTCGTTTTCATCTTCAAAAATACGTAAATTAACAATTTTATTGGCAAGGTATGCCACATCTTTGGAAGTGTCATCCTTCCCTATCCCCAAAAGCACTGTCAGACCTTTTTCGATGCTTCCGACGGTTTGCCCGTCAACAACTACCTTGGACTGTGAAACCCGTTGTACTACTGCCCTCATATCATCCTCCGTGTTTTTTTCCCACATTACATCTTTGCCCAGGCCAGGATTTCAAATCAAGTATGGCTTCTGGTGATATCAAACACATCCGGAACCCTTCTGATGCGGTTGATAATCCTTTCCAGCTGCTCCGTGTCGGTAATTTCCACCGTAAGATTCATGATTGCCACATTGTCTTTTGTGGTTCTGGCGTTGATAGCCCGTAATGGAATCCGCGCATCACCGATGACATTGGTAATTTCCATCAGAATCTGCGTGCGATCATGAGCCTTTATCGACAACTCAGCTTGGTAGGATGCAGCTTTACCCTTGTACCAGCTTACTTCAATCAATCTGGTGTCTCCATCGATGGCATTCACGACATTCACGCAATCCTGCCGATGAACAGACACTCCTCTGCCCCGGGTAATATAGCCAACAATATTGTCTCCGGGAACCGGGTTACAGCATTTTGAAAGCCGAACAAGGCAATTGTCCACCCCTTTGACAACAACGCCGCTCTCCTGCATCTGGCGCTGCTTTTTCCTTCTATCCTTTTCCTTCTCTTTTCCGGTTGCCAAAAGAATTTGTTTCTGCTCATCCACTGGCAGGGTTTTTCTATATTCTTCATACAGCCTGGAGAATACCTTACGGCTGCTGATCGCATCCAGTCCAATAGCGGCATACATCTCTTCGATTCCGTGAAAATTATACTTCTTCAGCGCAGAATCGATCAGATCCTGTTTCAACAGCAGCTGAGCGCTAATTCCCTGCTTCTTTATTTCCTTATCAAGAAGATCTTTGCCGCGCTCAATGTTTTCTTCTCTTCTTTCTTTTTTAAACCACTGGTTAATCTTGTTCCGAGCCTGGGATGTTTTAACCTTTTTCAGCCAATCCCTGCTAGGGCCTTTACTGGCTGAAGATGTAATGATCTCAACAATATCGCCGTTTTCCAGCTCGTGATCCAGGGTTTCTATCTTGCCATTTACCTTTGCCCCGATCATTCTGTTGCCTATAGCGCTGTGGATAGCATACGCAAAATCTATGGGAGTTGATCCTGCTTTCAGGCATTTAACATCACCTTTAGGTGTAAAAACGAAAACTTCATCGGTAAACAGATCGATCTTCAAATTCTCCATGAACTCATCCGGATCCTGTGTTTCCTTCTGCCAGTCCAGCAGCTGTCTGAGCCAGGAGAGTTTCCCGTCAAGTTCGTCCTGCTTCATTCCTTCTTTGTATTTATAATGCGCTGCAATACCTACCTCAGCGACTTTGTGCATCTCCCACGTACGGATTTGTACTTCAAAGGGGATACCCTCGGGCCCTATAAGTGTAGAATGCAGAGACTGATACATATTTGGCTTTGGCATGGAGATATAATCCTTGAACCGACCAGGCATGGGCTTATATAACTCGTGAACCAGGCCCAGAACCGCATAACAGTCCTTTACGGTATGCACAATTACCCGAATTGCAAACAAATCATAAATCTGATCGACATCCTTATTCTGGATCTTCATTTTGTTATAGATGCTATATAAATGCTTCGGACGCCCGTCGATATGTGATTCTATTCCTAATTTACCCGCCCTATCCGATACGGTAGCAATAATACTTGCAATATATTCTTCCCGTTCCTTCCGCTTTTTAGAAATTTTCTCGACCAGGTCATAATAGGCTTTCTCGTCTAAATATCGAAAGCAGAGGTCTTCAAGCTCCCACTTTATTTTGTATATTCCAAGACGGTGAGCAAGAGGAGCGTATATATCTATTGTTTCGCGAGCAGTTTCGATCTGCTTCTCTCTTGGCCTGAACTTTAGTGTTCGCATGTTATGCAGGCGATCAGCCAGTTTGATGATGATCACACGGATATCCTTGGACATGGCCAGAAACATTTTTCTGAAATTCTCGGCCTGAACTTCCTGTTTGTTTGTATATGGCAGCTTGTTCAGCTTTGTAACTCCGTCAACGAGATTTGCAATTTCAGCACCAAAGTGTTTCAGCGTATTTTCATAGGTAAAAGAAGTATCTTCAACAGTATCATGCAGCATGCCAGCCACAATGGTTGTAGTATCCATCTCCAATTCGGCAAGAATACAGGCCACTTGAATCGGATGTATAACAAAGGGATCACCTGAGCATCTTTTCTGTCCCTCATGTGCCTCGTTTGCAAACCTGAATGCCTTTTCAATAAGCTCAATATTATATTCTTTTCCTAAAGAATCCAGCTTTTGTAATAGCTTTTGGTACTCTTTAATCATGTAATCACCATTATTATTCTGCTACCTGCTGTACCGTCTGTAAAAATGTATAAAGGGTTGAGTCGTCCAGAGAAACCTTTTCAATGTTTTGCGGTATTTTAAGGTCATAATCACCCTTTGGTGTATAGGAAAACCGGATAATATCCAGCTCATCGAAGATAAACATACCGGACAAAAGCTTAAAATAGTTCATCCTTACCTTGTCATGGCTTAGTTCGTTCGCCAGGTGAAACAGCTGTGCCCGATCCAAGGTGCGGTTACCAAACTTTTTAAAATACCGGTACAAAATGGCCAGCTCTTCCTTGCAAAGCTTGATATCCTCCGCTTTCACCTTGTGATTATTAATCCCATTATATAGCCATTCCTCATCATAATCAAGACATTCAACCTTTTCCGCAGCTTCCAACAATGCCCGGTTTCTGCGGATCTCATTTTCGGGCGCACGAATGGCCTTAACATTCAGCTGAACACTTCTTTTTCCCATATAATCATTAATTCCGGGGGTATAGAGCAGATCAATCTGTCCACTTAGAGGAATAACGGGTTCCAACTCTCCCATTTTGAATGCAATAGCCTGAACTGTTTTGGATCCCGTACCCAGAAGAAGGCGCAGATGAGCGCCGGAAGCCCCAATACGCTTCTTTTGAAGAACATTTGCCCGGTTCAGTCTGAAAACGGGGCTGGAATTTCCTTCACCAAAAGGAGCCAACGCCTGAATCGCCTCAATGGTGTTAATAGATAATTCATCCAAATCGGTCTCTGCATCAATCTTAATTTTTGGAAGCATCTGGCACGCGGTCAATGTTTTATCCGCAAATTCATTCACTTTTTTTCTGAAACGTTCAATATTGGAAGCATCGATCGTCAGGCCGCCTGCCTGTTCGTGTCCGCCAAATTTGACAAACAGCTCTCGGCAATATTCCATGGCGGAATATATATTGAAGCCTTCCACACTTCTTGCCGATCCAGTAGCGATATCTTCCTGGATGGAGAGAACAAAGCATGGCTTTTGAAATCGTTCTGTCAGCAGAGAAGCAACTATACCAACAACACCTTGATGCCAACCTTCTCCGCATACCACAATCACTTTTTGAGACTTATATACCGGATCGGCCTCGATTGCTTTAACTGCTTTTTGGAAGATTTCATCCTGAATCTTTTGACGGAGAGCATTGTCCTGATGCATTTGTCTTGCGATGCACTCAGCCTCGCTGCTGCTTTGCGATGTAAACATGTTCACTGCCCGGGAAGCGTCTCCCATTCTGCCGGCTGCATTCACTCTTGGAGCAAGTATAAAGGCAAGCAGCCAGGAATCAATCTGACGTCCTGTTATTTCCGCCACCTTCAACAGTGCATGTATGCCAAGGTTCGGGCGTCTTTGAATTTTCTTCAGTCCAGCCCAAACAATAATCCTGTTTTCATCCATAAGTTCAACAATATCGGCCACAGTACCCAATGCAGCCAGATCAACAAAATCCAAATACCTGTCCCCAAGCTCCAGCCTAATACACAAAGCCTGTATAAGCCTGAAGGCGATACCAGCTCCACACAATTTTGTAAATGGATAGGTGCTGTCAGGTAGATGGGGGTTCACAATTGCCAATGCTTTTGGCAAGTTATCTGGATCTGGCTGGTGGTGATCGGTTATGATGATGTCCATACTGCGATTGATTGCACAAAGCCCGTTATTCAGCTCATCAAGCCTGTCCTTTGCTGAAATGCCGCAATCCACTGTAACCATTAGATCGTAGGGATTATCCAACAGATACGCAATCGCTATTTCCGATATCCCATAACCTTCATCCGTTCGATCGGGAATATAGAACGACACATCGATCCCAATTTCTCTTAGAAATTGAACCAACATAGCTGTAGCAGTTACCCCGTCTACATCGTAATCACCGTAAATGACCACTTCCTCTTTCCGCTCTCGAGCGGACAATATACGGTCTATTGCGTTCTCCATGTCTGGTAGCAGCATCGGATCATGGAAATTCTTGATGGAAGGGCAAACAAAATCTTTTATCGCCTCAATATCAGAAAATCCCCTTTTAGCCAGGACTTTTGACAACAGCATCGGTATCTTCAATCGTTCGGTAAGTATTTTCGCTTTTTCCTCAACCGCTTCAGGCTTCTCGTAATCCCAAAGCTTTTTGTTTCCCAGGTAAAAATCCTCCAGCATATTTCCCCCTAAACCAGAAGCCGCGGACAGAACCCAACTGTTCCGTCTCATTCTTTGTTAGTTTACGTTCGCCTAAAAATTCAGATCTCCGAGCATATAATAACGCCACCGCAGAGCTTCGGTTCATTGGTCCTTCTTACTTTTGTAGCAAAAAGCCCGAAGGCTTTTCTTCGGGCTTTAAGTTTCTAAATTTTTCTTAACCAGGGCATTTCACCTTGCTGCCACCAGTATTCCCCTTCACTTTAGGAGGGATGACCTTCATGACCATTCCCATATCAATGGTTTTTTAGGCTTTCAAATTTATGGATGCATCCGCTCGTGACGCTTATGAAAAGCAGTCCAAAGGGGATGCCTCTTATTTTGTCTTTCTTTTTCTTGCAGCTTCGGATTTCTTTTTCCGCTTCACACTAGGTTTCAGGTAATGCTCTCTTTTTCTAACTTCTGCAAGAACACCTGACTTTGCGCATTGACGTTTAAATCTTCTGAGCGCACTATCTAGGGACTCATTCTCTTTTACTCTGATTTCGGACACATTTTTCCCTCCCCTCTGTATCATACAGTCGTGCCGGGGAATTCACTCCGTCGTGCAACGCTAAAAAGCTTCTGCACGAAGCACTTACTATATTATATAATAAGGCTATAAGCTCCGTCAACATTTTTCTGGCACCATCTTAGGCATTGTGATGCCTTACGATGATTTCAACCGCATGAAACGCTTGATTTATTAGGTTTAGAGCATATTTCATCCAAAATTGAACGAAATGCATTGTTTTTCTCACACATAACAATCCAATGTGCCTCCACAACGTGTGTGCATTCATTGAATGTGGATGACCGTCCGGTTTTCTGACTTATCCATATCAAATGATTTTTTCATTGAACACTGCACCGCCAAGCACATGGTAATGTAGATGAGGTACGGTTTGACCTCCGTTTTTACCGCAATTGACAATCACGCGGTACCCGTCTGTGTTGATGCCTTTATTCTTAGCCACTTCCCGTATTGCCATATGGATCTTTCCAACAATCTCCACGTTATCGGGGTTTAGCGACTCAAGGCTATCAATATGCTTTTTCGGAACAACCAGTACATGTACCGGTGCTGCGGGATGGATATCTTCAAAAGCAATGATATCCTCATTTTCATAAACCTTCTTTGAAGGGATCTGACCATCAATGATCTTGCAGAAAATACAGTCCGACATTTCAATCTCCTTTCTGATAACTTTACTCAGTTCTTTTCGACACACATTATCACCATCAAGGACGACCCATGCCTTTCAAGAACTCTCAATCGCTGCCTTTACCTTCTCAAAGGCAATCTCAAGTGCCCTGTCAATTCCGGATATATCCTTTCCACCAGCCTGAGCCATCTCGGGTCTTCCACCGCCACCACCGCCGGTAGCTTTTGCTGCTTCACCTATTATTTTTCCGCAGTGAACTCCGCGGCTTACAGCATCCTTCGTGGCTGAAATAATGATATTCACTTTTCCGTCAAGGGCCGAGGCCAGTATGATCACTGCAGATCCCAGTTTGTTTTTCAGCATATCCGCGGTGTTTCGAAGACCATTCATATCCAGTTGATCCATTCTGTCACAAAGCACCTGAATGCCCTCAATATCCTGAACCTTTTCCAATACGGTATCCAATGACCGATTCACCATCTTTGTTTTCAGCGCTTCAATCTCTTTGCGTAAGCCTTTTAATTCATCTGTCAGACCAATAATTTTGGCAGGAACATCTTCCGGTACAGCCTTTACTGCTTCCGCAGCCTGGTTTAATAGCTTTTCCCTTTCCCTATACCAATTAACTGCTTCCGTTCCTGTCAGGGCCTCAATACGGCGCACACCGGCTGCAATTCCGCTTTCTGAGAGAATCTTAACCAGCCCTGCTTCTCCTGAAGCGCCAATATGGGTGCCACCACATAGTTCCTTGCTGTAATCACCAACCGATACCACACGAACCTCATCTGCGTACTTTTCACCAAATAACGCCGTCGCGCCTTCCTTCTTTGCTTCATCGGCAGACATTATGCGGGTGATAACAGGATAATCAGACAATATTACCTCATTGATCTGCTGCTCAACAGCCTGTAGATGCTCATCTGTCAGTGCTGAAAAATGGGTAAAATCAAACCGCAATCGTTCTGGTGAAACAAAAGACCCGGATTGGTTGACATGATCTCCAAGAACATTTTTCAAAGCCTTGTGCAGGATATGGGTTACCGTATGATTTCTGGCTGTACTCTTTCTTTTTTCGATATCTATTCCTGCGGTAACAGTATCACCGATTTGGACCATGCCGGATTCGATTTTACCGACATGAAGGATTTTTCCGTCGACTGTCTTTCTACAGTCCGACACAAGCATGGTGAAATTTTTGCCTGTGATTGTTCCAGTATCCCCCGTTTGCCCTCCACTTTCGGCATAAAAGGGGGTTTTGTCCAATACAAGTGCAACTTCGTCATCCATCTGGGCAGATTGTGCAAGCTTACCATCCTGCACAATAAATTTAACAACCCCGACGGTCTCATATTCTTCATATCCGGTAAACTGGGTGGTAAAAAGCTTATGCTCTCCGGTAAAAAGGTCTTTTTCCCATGCAGAGCCTTCCTTTTTAAAATGTGCTTCACGGGCTTTCTCTTTTTGTCTTTCCATCTCGGTAACAAAGCCATCCTCATCCACCTTCAGCCCGTGCTCCTGAACGATTTCACGGGTTAAGTCTATCGGAAATCCGTAGGTGTCATGAAGACGAAAGACCATATCACCGTCTAATGTGTCTCCACTTTTCTGTTTAACTTGTTGAATATATTGTTCCAGAATGGTCATCCCCTGATCCACTGTGGTATAAAATTTCTCTTCTTCGATGGTAATAACCTTTTTAATATAATCCCTTTTTGATGCCATATGCGGATAGGCATCCATGGAATTGTTGATAACCATATCGGCAAGATCGGCCATGAAGGTTTCTCTAATCCCCAAAAGCCTTCCGTGCCTTGCAGCGCGACGGATCAACCTTCTAAGCACGTATCCCCGACCTTCATTGGAAGGTAACACACCATCGGAGATCAGCATCGAAGCGCTTCTGCAATGATCTGTTATGATACGGATGGAAACATCATGTTTCTTATCAGCACCATATTTGACATCTGCGATGCGGCATACCTGATCCAATACTGAACGGATGGTATCTACTTCGAAAATATTGTCTACCTGTTGCATTACACAGGCAATTCGCTCCAGGCCCATACCCGTGTCAATATTTTTGGTTGCAAGTGGTAAGTATGTCATGTCATTCTGACGATCGTATTGCGTAAAAACCAGGTTCCATATTTCAATGAACCGGTCGCAATCACATCCCACAGTGCAACCTTCCTTCCCGCAGCCCTTGTCAACGCCGCGGTCATAGTATATTTCCGAGCAGGGACCGCAGGGACCCGTACCATGCTCCCAAAAATTGTCTTCCTTCCCCATTTTGAATATTTTTTCTTTCGGCAACCCTACATCATGATGCCATATGTCATAGGCTTCATCATCCTCAAGATATACCGATACATAAAGCCTGTCCTGATGAATTCCAAGAACATCTACGAAAAATTCCCATGCCCAGGGAATGGCTTCCTTCTTAAAATAATCACCAAAAGAGAAATTTCCCAGCATCTCAAAAAAGGTTCCATGCCTGGAAGTTAACCCAACATTATCTATATCCGGTGTGCGGATACACTTCTGACAAGTGGTGATCCTTTTTGCGGGTGGAACCTCCTGACCAGTGAAATATGGTTTTAGCGGTGTCATTCCAGCGTTAATCAATAATATGCTTGGATCATTGACAGGTACAAGCGAAAAGCTAGGCAATCTCAGATGTTCTTTACTTTCAAAGAAAGAAAGAAATTTTTCCCGTAACTCATTCAATCCTATTTTTTGCATGATGAATTCTCACTCCAGTTTCTCAAGGCCTGCATATACTAAAGACCATCTGGTTCATTGTATATGGCAATCTTTCAAAAGCCAAAGCACTTGATTTTGTTTATTTTGGCATTTAGCTCTCTCAAGTATACTAAACTGGGTAGAATAACGTCAAGAGCACAGATTCTTTTCAAGGTTTAATAAACGATTACCATCTTAACAAAGCGCCATACCATGATCCCATCTTACTTTTCAATCCCTCAGGCAACTCCTTCTCTACAACCCCTCTATTAAAACCCGCTACCTAAGCGAATAATAAACACACCAAAGCTTCTGCCGGGATCATCCGCATCTACTATGGCATTTGGATATCCATCGGGTTGAACAGGTTTTTTTGTTCCCATCGGTACCTGGATGGTTCCTCCGGAATATACACCACTCGCTACAGGTTCGCCCCAGAGGTCATAGACACTGTAAATTTCAAACCGCTTACCAACATCAAGAAAACCATCCAGTGCAACACTTACACGATTTAGATCTTCCCAGTTGTAGATGATAAGATCGATTCTATTCGGGTCATATTCATTTTCATTTAGGACTACCTTGTTTTTATCAGGCAGTTTATTGGAATATTTATTGTCTGGAAAATCCTTTTCTGATACATGAATTGGTTCGCCGTAGAAGGAGTTGTTTTTAACATCAGCATCTTTCCAGAGGCCTTGGACAAATATTTGACCTACAAAATAATTGTCTTTCAATTCTATAAATTCATTTTCAACCGTAGACCCCCAACCAAGCCTAACATTTCTGGAATTTGCTGCTGGACTCCAAGAATAATTTTCTATTACTCTTGTACGGTCAACAGGTGTCGCACCTCCTATCAGTATACCATCCGAGGTTCCATCTATACTACTGCCTTCAAGCGAAGCTCCTGCTCTGAACCAGACATTTCTTTCAAAATCAAGGCCCTTAATTGAGCCAGTCTCTGTATAGGCATGGATACCAAATCCATACCCGAAAAAGAGAATGTTATTCGCGATTCTTTTGGTTCCGTCTTGATTCTGTACATATATTCCATGTCCCCTGCCCCGTCCGTAAGATTCGCTGTAAAAGCCGTTGTTGTAGATTATATTTCCATAAAGTTCGTTATTTATAGCAGCAGATGATGAGAATATGGCCTGCGCAGTGTCATGTATGATACAGTTTATGACTTTTGTATTTTGTCCATATATTTGTAAACCTGATGTCAATGTGCTTCTATCCGTACCGCTTGCGGTTATTTCCAAGTCTCTAAACTCTACCCACCTGCTTTGGTCAATAAATAAAGCATGAGCAGGTTCTCCATTTTTGTAGATACCCTCGATTATTGCTCTTTTGCCGGGTTCTCCAGCAAATATTATAGGAGAGTTTAATGTTCCTCTGACATTACTTACAAACCTTCCACAATACCTTCCTTCTTTTAGTATTACCAGATCCCCAGGCTTAGCTGGACTATCTGAATTTAGTACTGTCTGCAAATCCAGTGGGTCATCATATGTTCCTTTTGCATGCGAACTGCCTGTTGGCGATACATAGATATCCGCTTCTGAAGGTTTTGGCGTGGGTGTTTTGGTCGGAGTTGGTGTAGGGCCCTGAGTCGGAGTTGGTGTAGGACCCTGTGTTGGGGTTTCTGTTGGAGTAGCGGTTGGACCCTGTGTTGGCGTTACGGTTGGACCTTTTGTCGGTGTTGGCGCAGACGTTGGCTCCTGGGTTGGAGTAGCTGTGGGCCCTTGTGTTGGCGTAGGGCCACTGGTCGGTTTTTGTGTTGGTCTGGTTGTTGGCTTCGGCTTATTTGTTGGCTTTGGTGTTGATGTCGGCGTACTGGTAGGTTTTTCAGTTGAACCCGGATTGCTGGAGGGCCTTGGGGTTGATTGATCCTGCGTATTCCCCTGATTTGAATAT
>JAAYKJ010000157.1 GCA_012522505.1 Clostridiaceae bacterium | reverse complement strand
CCCTGAAACCGTTCAACCCGGTTGGGCTTCTACGTTGGCTGTCAGCCTTTTCTTCAACGGTATCACCCTATTAATGCTTGGAATTATCGGAGAATACATCGGTCGTATTTATGATGAGGCAAAGAACAGACCTTTATATATCATTCGGGAAACAAGGAATCTGTCCGATGACAAACAGCCGCTGACACGGGACTAGTGTAAAGTATCAAAGATAAGTATCGCACGCATATTTCCAACCATTGCATCCGCCCAAACCCTGTAAAAAACGTTAAATATTTCGTCGCCATTTTTTAGCAGAGTCTGAGCAGAAAATGAACAGGAACTCCACACTACTTTACGCGCGGACTACCAGGTAAACCTAAAACAGTACCTCTGTCGCTTTGAGCCCTGATCTAAGAATTAGGCCACGCAGCAACGGATTATACATGGCAGGGCATTTTAAATTCTTCAGCCTGATATTCCTATACAGTTCAGAAACCAGTTTTCTATATCTTGGTTGGAAACCTTCCACCCCTTCATTAAGCGCTTGGGAAAGGTAATATGCGCTTTTCAGGGCGTAGCTGATCCCCTCTGCAGAGCTGGGGCTTATAAAACCGGCAGCTTCTCCGACCAATGCACAGTTTTGATTACCGGTATGAATGGTGGAAACCTTTTGGGGGCGCATAATAAAAGCTCCTTCCCGCAAAATCTTAGCACCATAAACCAATCCATTATCGCGAAGCTTCATCTTCAACATTTTAAACTTATCCAACGCCAAATTGTTTTTTTTCAATGCTGAACCAATAAAAAGTACATTGCCCTTTGTAATCGTCCAGGAATAAAAATCCGTAATGGTTTTATCAAAAATCGCTCCGTACCATGGGACGGAATTTTTCGTTTCAAACCACTCCTGGACAGATACATACTCAGACTGTATTCCCTTATTGGGGAACAAGCTTTTTCGCACCAGCGAATGGCCACCATCCGCACCAATGATGATCCTGCATTTTTCTGTAAATGGCTTACCCTTGTATGTAAAAGTGAATTGTATTCTATTGTCTGACGGCGTACAGGATTTGAAGGTACATCCCTGTGCAATATCCACATTCTCGGGAACGCTATTGATAAGCCATTGATCAAAGGCCAGTCTGTCCATATTAAAATAAAAACGTTGGTAATAGCGTTCAATTTGATTGTCAAAATCAATGGTTCGAACTAAAAAAAGCTGTGGGTCGACCAGAACCGATGCTGGCACGGCCATTCCCATTCGTCCAAGCATCTTTTGCGCATCAGGGGCCAATAAACCGCCACAACACTTTGACATACCCGGATATTCTTCACTGGATAAGTCACGCTTGTCAAGCAGCAGAACTCTGTAACTTCTATCCAGAAGCCTTGCAAGCGTACAACCAGCAGGCCCAGCTCCAATGATGGCTATATCGTATGGCATTTTCCACCCTCCTGCTTCCATGAAGTATATGGGTAAATATGAAAATACGATGTGCATTTACTGCACATCGTACCTGGTGGGAGAGGGCGGATTCGAACCACCGAAGCTGATCAGCAACAGATTTACAGTCTGCCCCCTTTGGCCGCTCGGGAACTCTCCCACGTTAGTTTTACTCTCGCTCAAGAGCGAACAATTAATATGATACAGTAGGATTCATCCTTTGTCAATAATAAAACCATTGAAAATTGATTGTATTTTTGTGTATTAAGTCTATATTTTGTCTATACTATATCTTTTTTCAAATATACACACCGGGTTTGCCCTTCGCTTCCTTCAAATGGAAGCAGCAAAACCCAGGAAAAATTTTGGAAACACTGAAGAAAGAGCATAATGTTATTGCAGAAAGCTCTTTTTAATAAGAAACAG
This sequence comes from Clostridiaceae bacterium, assembly GCA_012522505.1. Classification (GTDB taxonomy): domain Bacteria; phylum Bacillota; class Clostridia; order DSM-8532; family DSM-8532; genus JAAYJG01. The sequence continues at coordinate 9,077 of JAAYKJ010000157.1, read as the reverse complement.
GGAAGCATGCCGCAAGCTTTGCCAGAACAGGCAACAAGTTCGGAATCAGTGAATACGAGTTTGCTTGCGATACTATATCCTCTTTTTCAGGTAACCTTTGTCCACCGCATCTTCAAGAAGCCCTTTAACATAACTCCAGAGCTTATCGGAGCTATGTTTGATACTTTGATTTCGCTCGAGGACCTGATCTACATAAATCCCGTGTTCCTTCCATGAGCGCCCTTCTGAAGCGTGATTCAGTAATACAGGCTGGATTCTGTCCAATGCAGCTGCATACTTGGCCTCTGGCGTCTCCATTGCTTCAAATTCTTCCCACAATGCAAACATCTCCTTCGCCTGCTCTTCAGGAAGCAAATTGAAAATCCGGTCTGCGCACTTTTCTTCCCGTTCCTGTTTGTCAAGCTTGGCCTTTTCATCATAGCAATAGGTATCTCCTGCATCGATTTCAACCACATCATGAATAAGCACCATTTTCATGACCTTAAGAAGGTCGACCTTCTCTTTTGTGTGTTCCGCCAATAAGAAAGCCATCACTGCCAAATGCCAGGAATGCTCGGCATCATTCTCATATCGGGATTTATTTGTTAACAGAGACTGCCTGAAAACTGTTTTTAACTTATCCAATTCCACGATAAATTCAATTTGCTGCTTTAATCTATCCATACCCGTTTATCTCCTCTGTTTCATCATATTCCTATGGTCTCACATTATAATTTACCTATACCGTATGCTGCTTATATTTACAGGCAACCGTTGATTGTTCTGAAGCGGTTGGCTTCTTTATCTATCGGCCTATTGAGAATCGCAGCGTAAGCCTTGCCACGCTGCGATCCGTAAGATTATATTATTTCAACGGACTTAGCCACTAAACCGAATACCCTACCAGTATCGTTCTTAGCTGCCTCAGTGTCCTTTAGAAACTGAACGTCATTATATGATTTTCTCCATAATCTGAATGCTGCGCTGCACAAATGCGGTCATTGCCTCGGGAGCCAACGGTCTGTGGCTTATCATAGCGATATCATAGATCTGCTTCACCAGCAGGTTGCGATCCTCTGTCTTTTCATCGTTTTCAATGCTTTCAATCAGCGCCTTGACAAGCTTGTTGTTTCGGTTAATCACCAGGGTTTCTTCATTTGGAAACATGTTTTGCATGTCCCCTCCACCGAACATCTTGCTCATTTCCTGCATTCTTCTGGATTGCTCGGATAGCAGGATCATTGCTGGGGTTGAGTCCGATTTCAATTTTTCTACCTGTACTTTTAAATCTTTATTCCCAAGGACATCCTTAAACAACTTCTCCAGCTTTTCAGCCTGCTTTTCTATTTCCTTTTCGTTCTCTTCGCTGGTTTCATCCTTCAGGTTTGAAGTAATGTCGGCATCAATGCGCAAAAACTTCACACCAGTATTCTTTGATTCAATAAAACTGATGAAGTGATTGTCTATCATGGTGTTCAGAACAACGGCCTCCATGCCGTTTTCTTTGAACATATTAATATATTGCGTCTGCTGCTTGATGTCATTTACATAATAGACCGTATTCTCATGTTTATCCTTGTTCTTCTCCAGGTAATCCTTCAGGGTAGTATAGTCATCTTCAATTGTTTTATAGATAATTATATCTTCGACCCTTTCGTAAAACTTATTTTCACGGATACATCCGTACTTCACAAACGGATTGATATCGTCCCAGTATTTCTTATAATTGTCGTATTCCTTCTTGTATAACAAGCTGAGCTTGTCGGCAACCTTTTTCGTGATATGCCGCGATATCATCTGGACATAGCCTTCATTCTGCAGAAAGCTTCTTGAGACGTTCAGCGGAAGATCCGGGCAATCCAAAGTACCCTTCAGCATTAGCAGGAACTCCGGAATAACCTCCTTAATATTATCCGCAACGTAAACCTGATTATAGTACAGCTTGATCTTCCCTTCCATGGTCTCAAACTCGTGCTTTAACCTCGGAAAGTAGATGATCCCCTGCATTCTGAAAGGATATTCCATATTCAGGTGGATCCAGAATAGAGGATCCTGGAAATCCATAAAGGTATCACGGTAAAACTCTTTGTATTCTTCCTCGGTGCAATCCCGTGGATTCTTTTTCCACAGCGGAGATGTATTGTTCAGCGGTTCCGGCTTTTTCTCTTCCTCTTTATCCTTTTTCTTCGTATCTTCTTTTTTGTCTGTTTCTTCTGGCTTTTCAGTTTCATCCACCAAATATAATTCGTATGGCAGGAACGAGAAGTACTTTTTCAAAACCTCACGCATTTTGAATTTTTCTGTATATTCCCGGCTGTCATCCGCCATATATAGCGTCACGGTTGTTCCGATTTCTGTCCTGTCGGAAGCGTCCATTTCGTATTCGGTATTCCCCTCGCTTATCCAGCGAACAGCCTGAGCACCGTCCTGGTATGACAGGGTGTCTATCTGCACCTTTCCGGCCACCATAAAGGCAGAATAAAAGCCAAGACCAAAATGGCCGATGATTTGCTGATCATCGGTTTTATCCTTATATTTTTCAATGAAATCCTTTGCTCCGGAAAAGGCGATCTGATTGATGTACTTCTTCACTTCGTCTCCCGTCATTCCGATACCGTTATCGATGATTTTAATGGTTCCGGCTTTACTGTTGACGGATACTGTGATCTTAAATGCATGATCCTCTCCAAGATTCGCCTCACCCATTGCAACCAGCTTACTCAGCTTGCTCATTGCATCTGCAGAGTTGGATACAAGTTCTCGAATGAATATGTCCTTCTCGGAATACAGCCATTTTTTTATAATAGGAAATATGTTCTCGGTATGAATGGATATATTCCCTTTTTCGTGAATCATATAAAACCCTCCTATGGAAACTCAATAGTTCTTTTTCATTATGTATATTCCGGAACAGTCTTTCATTGGAAATGCTGATACGTGAACGTATAACATTATGAAAACGACCTTACCGGAATGCATTTTTACGTTCATGTACAACACTGGATGCTTCAGAACACAGTAATAATTGTTGTTTTGCTGCAGTAATTCATTCTTCGACAATAAAAAAGCAACAAGTATGCCCATTGCTTAACAATATCATAGCGATTTCATTTTGCAATGTCAATACTTTTTTAGCACTCCCACTGCTAGAGTGCTAAAGCTATAACAGGGGTTTTTGGAGCATTTGATAAACAGGTTTTCTATGGATCATGAAGGGTACTCGCGAGATGAACAACAGTGAACAACTGTCTTTGATTACATGGTTTCGATCTCCTTCAGTAACTCTTCTACAATCTTGTCTTCCGAAACTTTTCTAAGGATTTTGCCCCTTTTGAAGATCATCGCGCATCCATCCCCTCCAGCGATTCCTATATCCGCTTCCCGAGCTTCTCCCGGGCCGTTTACCACACAACCCATCACCGCAACCTTAATGGGTTTTTTCACACCCTCCAGCGCTTTTTCAACCTTTTGTGCAATAGCGATCAGGTTGATTTTCGTGCGCCCACAAGTGGGGCATGAAATAAATTCCATACCTTGGTAAAGGCCAAGAGACTTTAATATTGCTTTTCCGGCTTTAATTTCTTCAACCGGATCGCCTGTAAGAGAAACCCGAATCGTATCTCCGATTCCCTGTGCCAGCAATGCTCCTATTCCAACGGCTGATTTCACTGTTCCCTGATATGCTGTTCCAGCTTCGGTTACACCAATATGCAACGGGTATGAAACTTCTTGTGACATCAGTTGATAGCTGGCTATTGTAAGCGGCACACTGGAAGCTTTCAGTGAGATGATGATGTTATTAAAGTTGAGCTCCTCCAGAATTCTAACATGCCGTAAAGCACTTTGTGTTAATGCTTCAGGCGTAACTTTGCCATATTTTTCGAGGAGATCTTTTTCGACAGATCCAGAATTGACACCAATACGAATGGGTATTCCCCTTTCAACGGCACATGATACAACGCTTTTCACGCGATCCTTCGTGCCAATGTTCCCCGGATTAATTCTGACCTTATCAACACCGTTTTCCATCGCTGTAATCGCCAGACGGTAATCGAAGTGAATATCAGCGACCAATGGAATGGATATTCTTTTTTTGATCTCTGTTATCGCAACCGCAGAAGGCATATCGGGAACGGCAACCCGAATAATGTCACATCCAGCTTCCTGCAATTTCAGGATCTGGGAGCTCGTTGCCTCGACATCAGAGGTCCTCGTATTGGTCATTGACTGGATGGAAACCGGAGCGTCACCGCCGATAAATAGCTTTCCGACACTTACCTTTCGGGTTTTCCTGCGTCCGAAAAAATCATTCATACCCATCACCTCTTGAAAACTCTCGGAATGTCATTGATCAATGTGGCAATCAACAACATTATCAACAGTACAAATCCCACCATCGATATCCAGGCTTCCTTTTCTGGAGCAATGGCTTTTCGGCGGATTTTTTCTATTAGAATTAAAAGCAGTTTCCCGCCGTCAAGGGCAGGGAAAGGCAACAAATTCATCACACCCAGGTTAAGGCTTAAAAAAGCAGTTATCTGCAGCAGATACAACAGCTTTTCAGAGAAAACTCTGCCCATGTCCACCGCCTGACCGATATAATCAACGATACCAACAGGCCCTGAAACATCCTGGAAGCCTACTTTTCCGGTAAACAGCCAGCCAAGGGTTAGATAAACACTTCTTATCGTGGAAATGCAATAATTCAATCCACTTTTAATGGTTCCAAAAAAGTCTCCCTTTTTATATTCAAATTGCTCACCGAGGTCATAATACGTTTCGCTAGGTTGCGGTACCACATCGTGTACAGTCAATCTTTCGCCATTTCTGTCGATTGTGATTTCAACAGGTTTATCCCGGGTTTTCTGAAGATGCCTGGCCAGATCATCCCGGGAGGAAACAGCAGTCTCATCAACCTGAATAATCATATCGCCAGAGGTCAGACCTGCCATATCGGCCGGAGAATCGGGCTGTACCCTTTCGATGATATTGTTTGCAATACCATCGGTTGTTCCCACGGTTATTCCGATCAGATAGGTGGGTTCGGTTTTCTTTGGCATTACGGTTACGCGTTGAATGCCGTTAATTCCTTCCCGTCGGTAGGTCAATTCAACCGGTTCTCCTTCTGAAACAAACAAAAATGTATATATGTCACTGGGATAAAAGATAAATTTACGGTCGTAGGAAACGATAGTGTCTCCGACCTTTAGCCCGGCTTCACTTAAAGGTGAGTTCTCACTTAGTTCATCAATGGCATTGGTATTGTAACCCATCGAAAACGATATGATGGTAATGATAAGAATGGCAACAAGGATGTTCATGGCCGCTCCTGCGACTATGATCAGGGCTCTTTTGCCTGCTGATTTGTTGCTAAAGGCCCGCTCGTCATCGGATGATTCTTCTTCCCCTTCCATTTTGCAATAACCGCCCATGGGGATGGCACGGATAGAGTATTCGGTTTCTCCCCGTTTCCATGAAAAAAGCTTTGGTCCCATGAAGACAGCAAATTCAAGCACTTTTACACCTGCCCAACGGGCGACCATAAAATGCCCCAATTCATGGATTAGGATTAAAAAGCTTAACGCTACGATGGCAATTAAAATATTCATGTTTTAACCTACTTCCCTTAATTCAAAAACTATAGCGGCAAACCGCTCTTCATTTGTAATTGGCTTTGATAGTGGCATTCCGGCTGTAGTCCCTGTTGTATATCCGCATTGTTTCTTCTCTGCTCCATCCATCTATTTCTATTATATCATCAATAGATGGATTCATATGCACTTTGTGGTTATCCATCACATTTTCTATCAAGTCCATAATCCCGGTAAAATGAATTCTTTCCTGTAAGAATAATGCAACGGCCACTTCGTTGGAGGCATTCATCACGACAGGTAGGCTCCCACCCGTCCGACTGGATCGAAAAGCATAATTCAGACATCGGAACACCTTATCATCGGGTTTTTCAAATGTCAATTGCTGCATCTTCGTAAAATCAACCCTGTCAAACTGGTTATCCCTTCGTTCAGGCCATGTTAATGCAAGCTGAATCGGGATACGCATGTCTGGAGCTCCCAGTTGTGCAATGATGGAACCATCCTGGAAGGATACCATTGAATGGATGATAGACTGTGGATGGACAAGTACTTCTATTCGGGATATATCCATATCAAAAAGCCATTGGGCTTCAATCACTTCCAACCCTTTATTCATCATGGTGGCGGAGTCGATTGTGATCTTACTGCCCATAGCCCAGTTTGGGTGCTTTAATGCCTGTTTTAGCGTTACCTTACTCAACTGTTCCGCTGTAAAGCCACGGAATGGCCCACCAGAAGCTGTGAGCACCAGTTTGTCCACATCCTCAGGCCTGTTTCCTGCAAGGCTTTGAAACAAGGCAGAGTGTTCACTGTCAACAGGTAGAATTTGAACCCTGTTTTGCCTGGCTTCTTCCATCACCAGCTTTCCCGCGGTAACCAGGGTTTCCTTATTGGCCAGCGCTATGTTTTTTCCTTCCCGAATTGCCCGCATGGTGGGCAATAATCCGGCAATCCCGACGACGGAGGTTAACACGGTATCCGCTTCAGGGATCGATACAAGCTCCAGCATGCCTTCCAGACCCCATACGACCTTTGTTGCAGTATCCCGCAGCTTTATTTTCAATTCTCTTCCCTTGTCAGCTTCCATCACCGAGACAATAGAAGGTTTATATTTTCTGGCCTGCTGCTCGAGCAGTGAAATGTTTCCACCGGCTGAAAGGCCGGAAACCGGTATATTTAAGTTATCGCAAACCTCCAGGGCTTGCACACCGATAGAACCAGTTGAACCCAAAATCGCTAAATTTTTAGTCATAAAGCATCTCCAAAAACAGTCATTATTCTATGTTTGCATTAAGAGCAATTGAGCATGAACTGCAAATAGAAATAAACAGCCGGAACCACAAAAAGCAGGCTGTCAATTCTATCCAATAAACCACCATGTCCGGGAATAATATTCCCAAAATCCTTTATCCCTACACTCCTTTTGATAGCCGATGCAGCCCAGTCACCCAACTGGGCAAGCGTACCACACAAAAGCCCTATGGCGATATAATGATAAAATGGGATATGGAGCCCCTCAAAACCATTTACATACAGCATTCCGAATGCCGTTGTACATGCAATACTTCCAACAACCCCGCCAATGCCACCAGCTATTGTTTTGTTCGGGCTGATTTTAGGCAAAAGCTTCCGCTTTCCGAAAAACTTTCCGATAAAATAGGCAAAAATATCGGTAGTAAACGTTCCTACAAAAGCCAACCATGTTAGTGCGAACCCATTGTTCAGATACCTTATCCAAAAAACAAAAGACAACAGGAAGGGAATATAAATGATCCCCAGCAAGGTGACCCCAACATCATCCAATGTGAACTTGTTCCTGTGAAAAATCAATAGTACCAGCAAATACACAATTACTAAATAAATGATCAGGAAAATCATATTCCGTTGAAACAGAACTCTGGATAATTCCCCCAGAAGGGTATGGTTCACATCGGTAGCAAAGGCTTGATACAGCACATATAGCAGGAACATAATGCATGAGAAAAAGCCCACCACCCGAACCGGATGAAAATCAACATTTCGTACAGATTGATAAAATTCAAACAAGGCGATTATCGATACTACAAAGATGGTAATCCCCATAACGAAGGGGGGCTGAGCCATGATGATGATAAGGACAACACTGGCGAGTACGCCGCTGATAATTCTGGTTTTCATTTATTCCTCCGCCCATTTTCAAATGGTTTCGCCACAATTGTTTTCTATTTTCTTTTCTCTGTTCACTTCACATCGCCGAACCGGCGGTTTCTTCTTTGATATTCAATAATGGCCTCTTTCAAATCCTTTTCGGTAAAATCAGGCCATAAAACAGGTGTAAAGTAAAACTCGGTATATGAGCACTGCCAGATTAAGAAATTACTGATGCGCATCTCACCGCTTGTTCTGATTAAAAGGTCGGGGTCTGGGACATCTTCGGTATACAGCTTTCTTTGAAATTCCTCCTGGGTAATTTCATCGATTGCCAATACTCCGTTGCGCACATCTTCTGCTATTTTTTGTGTTGCTTGTAGAATATCCTGCCTGCCACCGTAATTCAATGCAATCATCAAGGTCATACGATCCCTATTGAGAGTGCCCTTTTCTATTTTATTGATTTGATCAATGATTTCCTTTGATAAGCCTTCCCTGCTTCCAATAATTCGCACACGAACATTCTTGTCGTTGGTCTCGTTTTCAGCGCTTTTCAGATATTCAAGATAAAGCCGCATCAATTCGTCCACTTCGGCCTTTGGCCTGGCCCAATTTTCATTGGAGAATGCAAAAAAGGTTAAGTAGCGAATACCAATATCATACGCTTGTTCAATTATTTTTTTTACAACCCTGGCACCCTCGCGATGCCCCATGCTTCTCGTAAGCCCCCGTCTTTTTGCCCACCGACCGTTTCCATCCATGATGATGGCAATATGTTGCGGAATATTATTCGAATCTATCTTAATGCCTTTTTGTAAAAGCGCCATACTCTTTCTCCTAACCCTTTCTGTTCTGCAGTTGTTAAAAAACTGATGTCTCTGCTTCACAAGCTGAGACTTCTAATTTTCTTATGCAAAGACCGAATCCTATGCAAAATGGATCAAATCGCCCTGAAGACCCCTCAGCGTGTTTCTGTTCAACAACAAAAACGCATGATTGCAGCCCAAATTCTGCATCTGTGACAAACCCACTCCTCTACTAAGGGGCGTATGATAAAAATGAATGAGTGCATTGTTCTGCAAAAAACCAATAACAGTATACCAGAAAAAAGAAATGCGGTCTATGCATTCAAGCAAAAACACTTCACCGAGGGCTATGAAAGTTACTGTTCACACCATATATACTTGAGAGATACCTTCTAACAGTAACACACATTGTGTTTCCTCTCATACAAAAGCCCCACAACATAATACGAGTAGTCATAAAGACAACTTATGAACCGAGGGTCAAGGTAAACTGAATACGGAAAAAGAATGACAGAAAAGACGAACAGACAGCAGGTAAAACAGCTGTCTGTTCGTCTTTTCTATGATG
>JAAYKJ010000156.1 GCA_012522505.1 Clostridiaceae bacterium | reverse complement strand
TAGGAAACCTGTAAATGGTATAATTAATCCTACACCAACGATAGTGGATTCCCATATACAGGTGGTGTAAGTATTCGTACAAGTGAGTGGTATCAATGGCAGGTAAGGTTTTAATTTTAATTGAAGACAGGCCTATCAAGGGCATCATTCTAAAGACTCTCCATGAGAAAAAGCTGGAGTTCATGGAAGGGCTGGATGTAAAAGATCTTCAGATGAAGTTGAAAATCTTTCAGGATACAATCATCTTCCTTGTCATTCAAATCAGCAGTGTCTCATATAAAGAGCAGTTTTCGTTTGTAAAAAGTGTTAAAGACAATGCAGTTCCATCTTTCCCGGTTTTTGCGATTATACCCTCCGATAGCCGCGAGTTTGTGGGAAGTGCAAAGAAAGCCGGCATAGAAGATGTTGTCTTGATCCCAGAAAACAGAGAGCGCTTTCATAAATCCTTTATCGCAAGATTGAATGCGTTTATGGAAAAGAACCCCGTTATCGGACAAGTTTTAGAGGCACAAATGCTGCACAAAAGCAACGTAATAAATTTACTCTCTGATGAAGAGCTGAAATATGAAATTAAACGAGCGAACAGGGGCAAGTATTCTGTTTCTTTTGTCATGGGGAAGTTCGCCGGGGTTCATATTGAGCAGATTCAGAATTTCTATATAACACTGAAAAAGGAAATGCGTGATACCGACAGGATCATCAGTTACGATTACCACTCCTTTGTTGTGGTTTGTCCATTTACAGTGAAATCGTATCGGGTTGAGGTGGAGAAAAAAATCCGTGATGCGTTTGAAACTGCGTTCGGAGGGTATTCACGAGTCCAGCGGCTGAACATGTATGGTGTTACATACCCCGATGATGGCGAGAGTATCAGCGAGTTGGTGACGCTAATGGATAAAGGCGTGCATGACAGTATGATCATTTCAAGTATCCAGGAACCACTAAACGAAATCAGCAGGGGACGCCTGGAGGAATATAGAAACATGCTGAAACTGTATAAGTGAAAGCGATCTTGCAGTTCATAGACGTTTCTCTAGGTGAAGCAGACCAACCCCATTCTTCACAGGGAAAGCACGCATTGATTTCAGAGGGGGGCATTATACTGCTTCAGAGGGTTTGTTTGTCGCATCTTTCCGTTTGATGAACACATAAGCAAACAGGAGGATGGACCATACTACAGAAACGATATATTTCCACAGAGGATGGATTGGTAGTGGTGTGAAATATCCTTCTGTTAGTCCGGCAAGAATGAACAGCGGGATAGTCCCCAAAAGAAGGTAGATTGCCTTTTTACCACCCTTAATGAAAGATCTTCTGCGGGATAAAAGGCCGGGAAAAAGCATGGAGCGCGCTATAATAAGACCAGCCGCACCGCAGATGAAAATGCAAAAAAGCTCTGGAACCCCATGAGGAACGATCAGTGACCAGAATATGTAGCCAGATCCGTTATTGATGGCCAATGCGGCTAAAGCTCCAAGCATCATTCCATTATATGCAAGAATATAAACCGTGCCTATGCCAAAGGTAATCCCCAAAGCGAAAGCGTTAATGCCCACCTGAATATTGTTTGTAAAAATGGCAACAGAGGCAACCGAATAATTGATTCCTGAGGTATCCCCAACACCCTCCTTCATACTCTCAGCATATTCAGCCGGAACGAAGGTCAGGGCATAATCTTCCCGGGCTAGCGTGAAGAAAAAGCTGAACAAAAACCCAAAAGCAAATATACCAGTAGATATCAGCAAAATTACTGCTTCCTTCTTTAATAGATCAGGGAAACCTTGAGTGAAAAAACGGATTATCTTTGAAAAGCTGTTTGGCTTGGAGATATAAATGGCCTGATGGGCCCTTGTTACGAGATTATTCAGGTACTCTGCAGTGCTCGTGTTACCATATCGGGTTCTCGCAATGGAAAGGTGCCCACATACCGATTGGTATAAAAACAAAAGCTGGTGAAGCATTTCAGGATCTTGCTCTTTTTTCTTCTTTGCAGGTAACCGCTTTAAAATATCTTCAAGCTCGTACCAGGTTTTTTGGTGAACATGTATAAAATATGCTTCGTTCATTTTTCTCTCCTTGAAACCTATTCTATCAAATAGAAATTTTTGTTACAATAGTGAATGAACAAAGATTCATAAAGAACTTTCAAATGATACACCAACCAGTAAGGAGTTGAGCCTGATGCAAAATGTTTATCATGTACAGACACCGGAAAACGTATCCTTGGAATTTGAACTGGCCGGTCCGGGTTCCCGGGGCGTTGCGGTTGCTATTGATATGCTTATACAAGGTGTTTTTTTAATCATTGTCTCTGTTATACTGCTGATAATGACAGGGGAATCCCAACTGAACCTGATGCTTATTCAGGACAACTCAGTATACGTTATTATCGGGCTGCTGCTAATCTTTGTGATGCAATTCGGATATTTCTTTCTATTCGAGGCATTTATGAAGGGAGCAACACCCGGGAAAAAAATCGTGGGACTGAATGTGATGATGGCCAATGGGGAACCTCTTTCGGTAACAGCTTCCCTCATTCGCAATTTAATTCGAATAGGCGACATGCTTCCTGGCATTTATGCGGTAGGCATCTTTTCGGTTGTGTTCACACAGCGTTTTATGCGTATTGGTGATCTTGCAGCCAATACGGTGGTGGTTAAGAAAAAGAAGGGAAAAAACGCTTTTGGTGTTCGTTCTACCAGCGCGTCAGAACATAGAAATCCCATTCTTTCACCGCGGGAAGAGGCGCTTTTGCGGGAGTATTGGGAACGAAGGCGCAGTTTACGCAATCCATTGAACTACATACCATTGGAGGCTCAACTGTATCATCATTTTTATACCAAGGTTGGGCTGGTTCCAAACCTTCCCAACAACTTCACCCGGAAACAATATCTTGAGCAATTGATGGCTTATGTCGGAATAGTTTAGTTTTTCGGGTTGAAACCCAATTTATCACCTATAACAACGATATAAAAACCCTGTGATACTTATGATACTCAGGGTTTAACATTAAAAATGTCAGTTATCTCAGACCGGTAATGTTGTTTGTAGCATATCGCTATTGTTTGGACCGAAATGTTTTAACATAACAAGTGGCTCGAATTTTGAATGATTTTCAATGACAACTCCTTCTTTTGCAGCTTCCTCGCTAACAAAGTACTCATCAGCAC
>JAAYKJ010000155.1 GCA_012522505.1 Clostridiaceae bacterium | reverse complement strand
CTTTTCATTTCATCACTATTTTCATTTGCCCAAGTTTTGTCCAATTCAACAGTTCGGCAGGTGTTTTTCCTAATGCATTTAATACAATCCTGATTGCAATTAGAAGTGTCTTTCCAGACACAAGAGAACTTTCTATCCCTGTATCGTTCCTCTTTTTTAAGGCTCGTATCATTCAAACGATGGATGTCTTCGTTTTCTTTATTCCTTTCAAGCCTTACTGCATAACCGGCTTCAGGGTCATAAAACCATTTTTGTTTATATGGGTTATCTTCAGTAGGTGGCTCTGCAGGCGCAAAGCAAACTTTTCTGCTAACTGGGATATATTCTCCCTTTTCGTTTTGAGCGTAATAGTTCTTGTAAAACAGTTTTTGATAGTTTTTCATTTTTTTTTCTCCTTCGGTTTTCAAATTTTTTTGAAATCCGCCGGAGCCGTGAAATCCACAAAACAAAAACGGCAGGAGAACTCTTTTTAAGAGTTCCGCGCTGCCGTCTTGCGTTCTGGCGGATTCCAGTTATTAAATTATGATAAGATTATGCCACTGTTTGTATACGTTGATGGGTTATATTGAGTGTCCCATCAGGATTCGCTGTGATTATTGTCAGACAGTCTTTTTTGCGAATCACAATAGTCTTGTAGTCGGCACTAATATCGCAAATACGCTTGCAGTCGAGATTTAATTCCTGTTTCAAGCGCTGTTCCTCCTTTCATAATTTCATTGAGTGTGACGTTTGGTAATAAGTTTCTATGTAACTAATGTAGCACGAAAATATTTTTTAAAAAGGACACGTCATGTCCTGTCAAAAAGCAAAAAAACGGAGTTATCTATTTTGCCTTTTATAGGCTTAATAGATAACTCCGGCGGTTTGCTCCTCGATTGGTTACGGGGCAGATGGCGGTAGTTTCTGATGCTGATTTACAGCTTTTGCTACTTCAACCTGGTATACAACATCCTCCCAGGGGATCTTCTCATACTTATTTTTGTCTGATTTCTTCTCAAGAAAGACTTTGTCGCCTTCTACAATTACATCACAGAAACGAGGCTGTGTCTGTTTGTCACTGTGTAAGTTGCGGATAGGGCGTTTTACCATTTTATAACCTCCTTAAAATCGACTCAGCCACTCCAGAAATTCTTCTGTAGTAGTAATCCCATGTAATAGTTTGTTTCTCCATTCTTTGATCTCAGTTGTCAGCTTACTGAATTTTCTTGCTGCCTCTAAGTCTTCCGGATGCCGATTCGTCATCATTTTATATCGCATATAGACCTTACGGTATTCTTTTGTGGCAGTATCATTTTTTTCTTTGTTAGCTCTGGTAATTTGGGCACCGACATCTTTGCAGGTTTTTTCCTTATTGTCTTGTAGAGGATATGAGCAGTAAATAGAGTCAGATCTTCCTTCTGGCACAAAATAGTGACTGCAGTTCTTACATTTTACTATATTGGCTTCAGTATTTATTGACTGTACCATCTCGAATAGCAGAAGAGAATAGGAGGTTTTCATCGTATATAGGGACTCAAAACCATTGTTGGTCAAGATGATTCTGTAATCGATATGCTGCATATCCATATATTTTCCATACATTTCTGTTATAATATCTATGCTTTGATTAGGTGAATCATTTAATATCTCTTCTTCTTCATCTTCATCTACTACTTGCATAAATATTGCCTTAGTTGTTGCGTAAGCAATTGCAAAATTATAATAGCAAGTTAGAAGAAGCTGAAGTACAGTTTCTCCGCCAAACTCGGAATAGCCAGTATTATCAAGTATGAATTCCTTTACTTTATCATTATTGTCGGCATTTATTCTCGTTTTGAACTCTT
>JAAYKJ010000154.1 GCA_012522505.1 Clostridiaceae bacterium | reverse complement strand
TACACCGGTGCTGATCAACATAACAGATCGCGCCATGTGCTGGATTAGTTTCTTGATAATACATCTGCTTTGCGCTTTTTATATGCAGCAATCTATGTTTATGAATCTTTCCGGCACATATTCTGTGAAAAGGGGAGATTTTTATGCTAATTTTGGAGGCACGGAATATTAAAAAAAACTATGGGGAGCAATTCATCCTTGAATTTGATGATCTGAAAGTATATTCGGGTAATAAAATTGGAATTGTCGGACAAAATGGATCGGGGAAAACCACTCTTCTGAATATTCTTTCGGGTGAGATTCAGCCTGATGAAGGTATCGTCAGGCGTCTTTGTGATATTACCTACATCCGCCAATTCTCGGAAGAAGATATAGATGCCGACAAGAAACTAATCCGCGAATTCGGCTTGGTTCAGAAGGCTGACCAGAAAGTATTCAGTGGAGGCGAGCAAACAAGAATAAAAATTGCCAATGCCTTTAGCCAAAACAGCCTTATGGTGTTCGCCGATGAACCTACTTCCAATTTGGATTATAGGGGTGTTACACTTCTTATGGAAAAGCTTTCAAGGGTGGAATCCTTTTTCCTGATCAGTCACGACAGGTTTTTGCTGGACAGCCTGTGTAACAGAATATTGGAAGTAAAAGACGGCGGTATTCGGTTGTACAGTGGAAATTATTCCGATTACAGACAGCAAAGTGAGTTAGAGAGAAGAAATGCGGCAGTGGAGTATGAGAAATATCAGGCCGAGAAGGAGAAGCTGGAAAACGCTATCAGTAACAGAAGCACGAAGTCCGTTTCCATTCGGAAAACACCAAAGAGAATGGGAAACTCTGAAGCCAGGCTACACAGGCGGGCTGCCAGTGAGAAGCAGGAGAAAATACACAATGCTGTAAGCAGCTTGAAAACACGCCTTGAAAAACTGGAGGTAAAGGAGAAACCACGGGGACTTCCTGGTATAAAGCTGGATTTTAGTCTGACAAACCCGCCTGAAAACAAAGTGATCATTCATGGGCGGAATCTATCCTTTTGTTATGGAGAAAAAAGGATTTTTGAAAATACGGGGTTTGATGTTCCAAACCATTCAAAAACCGCCCTTTGGGGTGAAAATGGTACAGGTAAAACCACACTGTTAAATCTGATACACAATCGGTCAGCAGCAGAAATAAAAATAGTTCCACAGGCTATACTGGGATATTTTCACCAGGGCTTTGAAAACCTGGACTATCAGAAATCCGTGCTGGAAAATGTCATGCAGGACAGCGTTCAGTCTGAAAGTGTTGCCAGGACTATTTTGGCCAGATTACTCATATCAGGAGATGCCGTCTATAAAAAAGTGCGTGTACTCAGTGGAGGAGAGCGAATAAAAGTATCGTTCGCGAAGCTGTTCGTTTCAAGAGCAAATGTCCTGTTGCTGGATGAGCCGACGAACTACCTGGATATGCCTTCAATTGAAGCATTGGAAGAGGTTTTGAAAACTTATCAGGGAACGGTCATATTCGTATCCCATGACAGTGCGTTTGTAAATTCGGTAGCGGATCGGTTGCTTGTTTTGGATAACTGTCAAATAACTACATTTGAGGGGAAGCTTGAAGAGTACAGGGCTAACAGGAACAGAGAAAATTCTGCAGAAGAGAACAAAATGAAAAGAATGGCGCTTTCGATGAAAATAACCGAGATTATCGCCAGAATGTCTGATCCAAAAGCAGACAAGGAGGCGCTTGAAGCGGAATATGAGCTGTTGATTACACAGTTGAAGCAGCTGGATTAACCGATTAAATGTATTCCACTTCATAACCAATATTGACAAGGTAAGTTTTACCCTTTACCTTATTAATAGGATATCGAATTCTCCGGTCAGTTTTTCAGTATATACTCTCCCGCATATACCGGAGCATAAGAAATTTACGTATTTTTGGAGGTCTTTATGCGGTATGGTTTTTTCGACGACAAGAACAGGGAGTATGTGATCGACAAACCGGATACACCCATGTCCTGGATTAATTATCTGGGAACATCGGAGTATGCTTGCCTGATATCAAACAATGCTTCAGGGTATTCCTTTTACAAATCCCCAAGGTTGGGGCGGATGACCCGTATGCGTTTTAACAGTATTCCGATGGACAGGCCGGGGAAATATATCTATATTAGGGATGAAGCAGATGGCGATTTCTGGTCAGCTTCCTGGCAACCTGTTGCCAAGCCGCTGAAGGAGTACCATTCGCAATGCAGGCACGGCATGGGATATACACGGTTTATCAGTGAATATAAAGGAATAAAGAGCAATTACCGGGTATTTGTTCCTGTGGACAAACCCTTGGAATTCTGGGAAATAGAACTCTTAAACCTGTCTTCCGAAACAAGAACATTATCTCTGTTTTCCTATGCAGAGTATTGCTTGTGGAACAATGATTCCGATCTATCCAATTTTCAGTATTGCCTGTACATCGCAAGAATGGGCTATTACGATGGAATTGTTGATTATTCTATCGTCCTATGGCCTTATTATGAACCCAAGGGCTTTATGGCATCCATCCTTCCGGTCGAAAGCTTTGATACCGACAGGGAGGTTTTTATTGGGAATTACCATAACGAAGCTAACCCAGCAGCTGTGTTGAACGGCAAATGCTTCAACTCCATCGCATATGGTGGAAACCCGTGCGCGGCTCTCCAAAACAGAATAATCCTGGCATCAGGTGAGAAGAAACGGGCACTTTTTATTGTCGGAATCGGAGATGCCAAAACAGACGGTGCACAATACAGGGCACTGTACCAGGACCCTGATAAAGTTGAGGAAGAATTTATCAAGGTCCGCGAGTATTGGAACAAAAAACTCGGAAAATATACCATCCAAACGCCATCCAACATTGTAAATACGATGGGAAATATATGGAACCCATATCAGTGCAATACGACATTCAACTGGTCCCGCTCTGCATCCTTTAATGAAGCAGGTGGAAGAGACGGCCTTGGTTTCAGAGATTCCAACCAAGATACGCTGGGGGTGGTTCACTGCCGACCCGAAGAGGTGAAGGATAAAATCAAGGATCTGTTGAAAGCACAGCTTTCTGAAGGTTACGCCATGCATCATGTTCAGCCACTGACTTTGGTACAGGGCCGGCATAACCTCCCGGAATCAGGGGGTATCTACTCGGACGATCACCTGTGGCTGCATCTTTCGATAGCTTCCTATATCAAAGAGACAGGGGATGAAATCATACTTCACGAGATAGTTCCATATGCGGATAAAGGGGAAGCGACCGTATATGATCATTTGAAACAGGCACTGGATTATTCCTGGACCAAGCGGGGAGAGCATGGAATCCTACTGGGGATGGCTGCTGATTGGAACGACTGTATCAATTTGAAGGGAAAAGGAGAGAGCACTTGGAGCAGCTTTCTGTATTTTAAAGCCCTGACAGAGTTTACCGAAATCGCAAAGAGAATGGGTGCACAACAGGATGTCCGGAAGTATTCCGAATATGCGGCTGAGATAAAAACAAGCCTTATTAAATACGCCTGGGAAGAGGACCGGTTCATCCGCGGGTACCTGGACAGTGGCAGAAAGCTTGGTTCAAAACAAAGCGAGCAGTCGAAAATATTCCTCAATGCCCAAACCTGGGCAGTTGTTTCCGGTGCCTTCAGAGATGAGAAGGGGAAGACTGCCATGGACAGTGTTAGAAATTATCTTTTTACAGAGCATGGTAATGTCTTGAACTATCCGGCGTATGAAAAACATGATCCGGAAATCGGTGCCATTACTTCATTCCCGAAAGGTTTGAAAGAGAACGCCTCGATATTTTGTCATGCCAATACCTGGTCCATCATCGCTGAAGCCATGTTGGGAAGAGGCGACAGGGCATTTGAATACTACATGTCCTTTCTCCCTGCCGCTAAAAATGAGAATGCGGATATCTATACAATGGAACCCTATGTGTATTGCCAATTCATCACGGGCAAGGAACATCCTTACTATTTCGGAAGGGCGAGGAACTCTTGGCTTACCGGCACCGCGTCCTGGGCGTATGTTGCACTGACCCAATACATCCTCGGTGTGCGTGCAGATTATGATGGATTAATCATCGATCCGTCCATCCCATCCGATTGGGATGGGTTTAAGGTTTATCGTGAATACAGGGGCAAGAGTTTTACCATTACGGTTCAAAACCCCAACCAAGTATGCCATGGTGTATCTGAAATCCTTCTGAATGGAGAAACAATACAGGGAAACAAAATACCGCTTTCGAAGATGAAGAAAACCAATATAGTGATCATTAGGCTTAATGCATGTAATTCGTAACTGATCACACCCTATAAAAGCTAGCGGGTGGCTTTGGTGATTTCAAAGGCGAAGTGAAACAAACTTCAAAGCAATTGTATTTCAGTGAGCGCTTACTGAATTGTGCCGTAAATTCTTATGATAAAAATAGTTTAAGGAGAAAGAAAAATAGTAAAACTTTTTGTTAGTTTTATGTTACAATGTAACAGGCAAGTTTTATGTCGTAATTAGGAAGAACGGCACATTTCTTTCCCAGCTTCAGTTCTATTATGTGACCAAGGAGGATGTATTATGGAAAAGAAACAAACAATCGGGTATCTACCTGATGAGACGCCACAAATCTGGAAATTGCTGCTGTACGCAGTACAGCAGGTTATCGTAATGTTTCCGGCTACAGTGGCAGTAGCGCTGATTACAGGCTTTCATATTTCAACGACCATCTTTGCAAGCGGGCTTGCAACCATCTGCTTTATTCTTGTTACCAAAGGACAGATTCCTTTATATTATGGGTCCAGCTTTTCGTACATTGCCGCGATCGGCAGTTTAATGGCTTCTGAAACACTGGCTGGGTTGACTCTGAATGAAAAAATTTCGATTGCACAGTTTGGTATCATCATGTCCGGTCTTGTTTCCATCGCAGCAGGTTTAATCGTAAACCGTTTTGGAAGGGATTCCATTGAAAAGGTCCTTCCAGCAACGGTTACCGGACCCATTGCCATGGTCATCGGGTTGACACTGGCAAAAAATGCAATCGCCGATGCCACTTCAATCGCCATCGACACAGCCGGTACTGTCTCAGTTGCAGAATCGCAGATAGCCACGGCAAAGAATATGGCCTGGATTATTTCTTTGGTCACATTATTGGCAACCATTCTTTTTTCAGTATACTTAAAGGGCTTCTTGGGTCAGCTTCCCTTAATATTGGGTCCTTTAGCTGGCGTTATAACAGCTTATATTATTCAGCTTACAACCGGAATCGACCTGTTTAAGGTGCCTCCCTCTGCGGGCGCCGATATTTTTGCCCTTCCGGTTTTTACACTTCCAAAACCCTCATGGTTTGCTGTTGCGGCGATAATGCCCATTGCTATCGCCACCATACCGGAATCGACAGCCCATGTTTACCAACTGGATATCTATGTGAATGATTTGGCAAAGAAGAAAAACTCGCAAAAGAAATATAACATTGCCGACAAACTGGGTCTAAATTTGATTGGTGATGGCATAGGCGATATGGTATCCGGATTTGTCGGAGGACCAGCTGGAACCAACTATGGAGAGAATATCAGTGCAATGGCAATTACCAAGGTATTCTCGGTGCCTGTGCTTTTTGCAGCCTCCATCATTGCAATGATTATTGCGTGCTTTACACCACTGATCAATGCGATATATTCAATTCCTGTTGCTGTAATTGGCGGGCTTGAAATCTATCTGTTTGGAGCTATCGCAGCACAGGGGATTGCCATCATGCTGGAGAAGAAGGTAGATCTGTTCAGTTCAAAAAATATAGCGGTTATTGCGACCATCATGATTATTGGCCTTGGCGGTCAATACGAGTTTGGCGGCAACATTCCTTTCTTTGGGATGCAGGTTCCCTGTGTTGCTGGCGCAGCGATATTCGGTATTTTTCTGAATCTTCTTTTGAGTATTGGCACGAAGAAGAATAAAACGTAAAAGCATTGGTAATTTACGTAACAACAGTTTCGTTGAGTATTCAAGGCAGAATCCAGGGCTTTCCTGGTTGAAAAAGTCGGTATGAGAATAGAAGCGTTGGGATAGAAAGAAAAGCCAGGGGATAGCCCCTGGCTTTTCAATGTTACGAGTAAAAGGCCCGCACCATAAACTGCCAACCTATTGATTCCGGAGTTTGTAGATGATTTTATAACCCTGTTCCTGGATGGTTTTTTCGATTTCTGTTGTGTTAAGGCTGTTAATGCCGGTGACAATCATGCTTTTTCCCGCAGAACCCCGATATACTGCAACATGAGTGATGTTTGCACCGTATATTGCAAATATCCCGCTGAGATTGGCCATAATACCCGGTTCATCGTCCACTTCAATTGTTAATCGGGTACCTCTTTCACGGAACCCCAGAAGTTCTATGAAAGAATCAAAGATGTCGCTTTCGGTGATGATACCCACAAGCTTCCCGTTGTCTACAACCGGAAGAAAGCTAACCCCATTATCCCTCATAAGTGTCGCAGCTTCTTCGAGCAATGCATCGGAAGTGATTGTAATCGGATCTTTGGTCATGACTTTGCTGATCTTTGTTTTTGCAAGCAGGTATGTCAGCTCGTTAATGCTAAGACTGGTGGCCTTCGATGGGGAGGAACGGGCAATGTCTTCCCGTGAAACAACCCCCACCAGCTTACCGTTCCTGACAACAGGAAGGCGCCGAATGTTGTTCTTTGCCATAATCTCATGTGCGTCCGGAATGTTTTGATCAGGAGAGATCGTAAATGGATTTGCAGTCATTTTGTTTTTGACAAACATTGTTCAACCTCCCAAATATGCTTTTTTGATATCATCGCTTTGCATCAATTCTGCGCCGGTTCCTGTAAGCGTAATGCTTCCTGTTTCCATAACATATGCTCTGTTGGCAATTTGCAGCGCCATGCTGGCATTCTGCTCAACGAGAAGAATGGTGGTTCCCTTTTCATTGATATCCCGAATTATGTCAAAAATTTCTTGAACCAAAAGCGGTGCAAGCCCCATAGACGGTTCATCCAAACACAACAGCTTCGGCCGGCTCATCAAAGCACGGCCCATGGCGAGCATTTGCTGTTCACCGCCAGACAGGGTTCCAGCTGCCTGCTTTTTTCGATCTGCCAGGATAGGGAAGCGTTCATAGACCATAGACAAATCCTTTGCAATTTCACTTTTGTCACGCCGCAGATAAGCGCCTAGTTCAAGATTTTCAAGAACGGTCATCGTGCTAAAGATCCGTCGGCCTTCCGGCACATGGGAAATCCCCATTTTAACCCTGTCCTGTGCACTGGAATGGGTAATATCCATCCCATTTAGCGTGATGGTTCCGGAGGATAGCTTTTTAAGCCCTGAAACCGTTCTCAGGGTTGTGGTTTTACCCGCACCGTTGGCTCCAATCAGTGTTACGATCTCACCTTCATTTACTTTTATGGATATCCCCTTAATTGCATGAATGACACCAAAATGGACGTTCAGATCTGTAATCTCAAGCATGATTTACTTCCTCCCCCAAATACGCTTCGATGACGCGTTTGTTTGCCTTGATTTCGGAAGGGGTGCCTTCTGCAATAACCATCCCATAATCCAGCACATAAATGCGCTCACAAATTTTCATAACCAACGACATGTCGTGTTCAATCAACAGAATGGTTAGGTTGAAATTTTTACGGATCCAACCAATCATTTCAGTCAGGTTTGCAGTTTCGGCTGGGTTCATCCCTGCTGCAGGTTCATCCAGTAACAACAGACTGGGATTTGCAGCCAACGCCCTGACAATCTCCAAGTGCCTTTGTTCTCCATAAGGCAGGTTACGTGCCAGTTCATCCTTTTTATGATGTAGCTTTAGAATCTTCAGCAATTCAAGGCTTTTCTCGATCAGTTGGTTCTCTTCTTCGGAATAAGCCTTGGTGTGAAACAGGCTGGCGAATAGCCCGTAATCCAAGTTCTTGTGCATTGCGATGCGGACATTGTCCAAAACCGTAAGATCCTTGAAAAGGCGGATGTTCTGAAATGTTCTAGCAACACCGGCCTTACAAATTGTATAGGGCTTCAGACACTGCAGCTGTGTTTGGTTATTGTCTTGAAAGAGCGTTATTGTTCCAGAAGTGGGAACATAAATGCCGGTCAGTAAATTGAATACCGTTGTTTTTCCTGCTCCGTTCGGTCCGATCAGACCAACCAATTCACCCTGATTCAACTCGAGATTCACATTTGATACAGCCATCAGACCGCCAAAAGCCTTTGTTAGTTTATTCACTTTGAGGATTGGCATTATGCTTCACCACCATTCTTACGATGAATAAGGCTGCTCCATTTTTTGAACAGGGAAAGGGATAATTCCTTCGACCCCATTAGCCCCTGAGGACGGAAGAGCATGATGGTAATTAGCATTGCAGCGTAAATGACCATCTGAAGCTCTGGAATGGACTGCAGTGATGTGGAGATCAGGGCTAATAGAATTGCAGCGATAATGGATCCAGAAATACTTCCCAAGCCACCGAAAACAACGATGACCAGAATATTGATGGATTTCAGGAACCCAAACAGATCTGGCTTGATGAAATAGAAATAGGAAGAATGCATGGAGCCAGCAATCCCTGCAAAAAATGCACCCATCACAAACGCAGTTACCTTGTATTTTGTCGAGTTAATTCCTACCGCTTCGGCTGCAATTTCATCTTCACGAATGGAGATACAGGCGCGGCCATGGGAAGACTTGATAAAATTTGATATCAAAACCACTGTACCAGCGGTAAATAGAAACAGCCAGAACCAGTTTACATATTGGTTGTTGTTGAAAAGGCCAGCTGCACCGTTGGTGATATCCAGGTTTAAGAATATGATACGGATTATTTCCGCCATTCCAAGGGTGGCAATAGCAAGATAATCACCTCTAAGCCTCAGTGTAGGCAAGCCGACGACTGCGCCAACAAGAGCGGCCAGAATAGCGCCTGCAAGCAAACCTGTAATAAAGCCCAGAGTTGTTGGAACCCGGAGGGTGATTATAGTACAGGTATAAGCACCAATAGACATGAAACCTGCATGTCCCAATGAGAATTGTCCTGTGAAGCCAGTAATCAGATTCAGGCTGACGGCCAGAATGATGTTGATGCAGATAGTTGTCAGTGTGTCCATTATAAATGGGTTAATAACACCGGTTACGATCAGCAGTTGAACCAACCCGAAGGTCGCTGCCAGAAATATAGCTTTTTTCAGAAAATTGCTTCCTAATAATTTTTGCATGGCTACACCTTCTCCCTTGTTTCTTTACCCAATAAGCCTGACGGTTTAACTATCAGGATCAGGATAAGCACAGCAAAGACAACAGCGTCACGGAACATTGAATTCCCATAACCGGAAACCATGACTTCCAGCGTGCCTATGAAATAGCCACCGATCATGGCACCGGGAATGATGCCGATACCCCCGAAAACAGCGGCTACAAAAGCCTTTAAACCAGGCATGATACCCATCAAAGGGTTGATTGAGTTGTAATAGATACCTACAAGAACACCGGCAGCACCAGCCAGAGCTGAACCCAGAACAAAGGTGAAGGAAATGGTGGTATTCACATTAATCCCCATAAGCTCGGCGGCTTCTTTATCCAGCGAAACCGCACGCATAGCCTTACCGATACGAGTTCTTTTTACGATGAACTGCAGCAGAACCATCAGGATGACAGTAATGCCAACAATTAAAAGCTGCTGCATTGTAATCACGATATCACCCAGCTTAAAGCTTTTTACCAGCAGGCCGGTTAACGGGGGATAGGAGCGTACATCCGCTTTTACGAAGAACATCGTGCCATATTCAATAAAGAGAGAAACTCCGATAGCGGTTATTAAAACAGCGATTCGGGTGGCATTTCGAAGCGGTTTGTAGGCGATCTTTTCAATGGCTACGCCGAGGATGACGCAAAAGGTCATTGCGATGAAAAGTGACGGAAGAAAACCCATGTGAAAGCTTGTCATACAAAAATAACCGATATAGGCTCCCACCATGTACACATCCCCGTGGGCGAAATTGATCAGCTTAATGATACCGTAAACCATTGTATATCCCAACGCTATCAGTGCGTAAATGCTGCCTAGAGATATACCGTTGATAATTTGCTGAAAAAACTGTTCCACCGTTTTACCCTTCCTTTATCACTCCGGCGAGGTTATGTATGGACAAAAAGCGCCGGATGTTAAAATAGATCCAATTTATATAGATGAGGGCGGTTACCCTGCCCTCATCATCAAAAGACTATTTTTTGTTATTATGGATTCACCTTTAAGCTGGAATCCTGTTTACCATCCTTAAGTCCGATAACAACAATGGATTTTACCGGATTATGGTTTTCATCAACACTCAGGGTTCCTGTTACACCAACAAACCCCTCTGTGGCCTCGAGCGCATTTTTCACAGCTTCTCCGGTTAGGGCATCGGAACGTCCGATAGCATCGATCATGAACATGGCTACATCATATCCCAATGCGTTGAAAGCATCCGGTTCTTTATTGTATTTTGCCTTAAAATCATCGATGAATTTCAAAACGTTAGGGTCTTGATCCAATGAAGAATAGTGATTCGTGAAGTAAACATCGTTTAATGCACTTGCACCGGCCAGTTCCAATAGGGTAGGAGAGTCGAAACCGTCAGCACCCAAAATTGGAGCGGTGATACCTTGTGCACGGGCCTGCTTGATGATCAACCCGGCTTCATTGTAGTATCCCGGAATATAAATAACATCAAAGTTTTGTCCCTTAATCTTGGTTAGAATTGCGTTAAAATCGGTATCTCCTTTAACAAAAGCGACTTCGTCCACAATAGTGCCACCGGCAGCTGTAAAGGTACTCTTGAAATTTTTGGCCAAACCTTTTCCATAGTCACTGGAACTGTCCATGATGACAACAGCATTCTTGGCGGACAGGTTTTCAGAGGCGAAATTGGCCATAACGGTTCCCTGGAAAGAGTCGTTGAAGCAAACGCGGAAAGCATACTCCTGAACGCCATTTTCTGTTACGGTTACATCATCTGCTGTAGCTGAACCCGAAGCAACAGGAATCTTATTCTTGTTGGCCACCGGTATTTGCCCCATAAAGGATCCGGATGTCGCAGGGCCCAGAATGGCAATAACCTTGTCCTGAGTGATCAATTTATTCGCAAGTGTTGTAGCCTCAGACGGTTCAGACTTGTTATCATATTTAACGGGTACGATTTTTTTGCCATTGATTCCACCCGCTGCATTTACCTGTTCAATGGCCAATTCAATCCCCTCGACCGAACTTTGGCCATATGTAGCGACCTCGCCTGATAATTCGTAGTTAATTCCTATCTTGATTTCATTTATATTTGCAGCACCTGGTGCAGAACAGCTGACAAACAAAGCAGAAATCAGAAGAGCTAATAACAAAACAGATGCAATTTTTTTCATTATACTACCTCCAAACAGCATAGTCAGTTTATATATACGAAGATTTTATATTGTTTGCCAGCGGGTGTCAAGTATTCGTAACCCTGATT
>JAAYKJ010000153.1 GCA_012522505.1 Clostridiaceae bacterium | reverse complement strand
GTAAACATCATATGCCGATAAACAGGAAGGTGTGCATGATGGGGTTCATCAATCAGACCTTGTTCCCCGAAAAGAAGGTTTCTCTGCTTGCAGTAGATGCACGGCTGGAATCGAATATGAAGCATAAATTGCGGGTGCGTGGGCTGGAACTTCTCGAGATTCCTTCCCATAACGGGCTTCAAACTCCAGTTTC
Source organism: Clostridiaceae bacterium (assembly GCA_012522505.1). Classification (GTDB taxonomy): domain Bacteria; phylum Bacillota; class Clostridia; order DSM-8532; family DSM-8532; genus JAAYJG01. The sequence goes on along the minus strand of JAAYKJ010000153.1, from coordinate 15,636 downwards.
AGGGCATCCGGATATGCAGATGCTGCACATCCGGGATGATATCCTGGTATGTCAGCCACAAATGCCCGAGACGCTTATGGAGAGGCTACTGAAAATTGGGTTTTCCCTTCACCCCGGAGCTACTCAGCTGAAGCCAGCATATCCTTTTGATATTGCTTATAATGTTGCTATCATCGGGAAGGTTGCATTTCACAACACAAAACACACCGATCCGGTAGCAAAGGAATTGCTGGAGAAATGCTCCATACAGTTGCTGCATGTGAATCAGGGATACACCAAATGCTCGATTCTGCCTGTCACACCAGAAAGCTTTATTACGGCAGATTTATCTATCGCGCGAGTGGCTTCAGGGAACGGCTTTGACGTTCTGCTTCTTCCCCCGCAGACCAATATACGGCTGAAAAGCCTGAATTATGGTTTTATTGGAGGAACAGCAGGCTTTATTAATAAAAACCTTCTTGCTTTCTCGGGGAAACTGGAGGCACTAAATGATGCAGAAACCGTTAAGGCATTTCTAATGAAACATGGTGTGCAGTGGGTTGATCTTGGAAAAGAATGGATCCAGGATTATGGTGGTTTAATTCCGCTATATGAATAAATGGTCTCAGTGAAGGCTTAATGATGGGCTTTGAATGAACGCTTCCCATCTTGGGCGATGGAAAGTATCGGGTTCAGGAAACTGAAAATTGTATGAGGGGGTTTGATGAGGTGGATAATAAGCAGCCGAATGAAATGAATCAGAATCAGAACAGTTTGGAACAGCAATTGGAGTCTCAGCTTATGTCACAGCCCGAAGAAACGAATGCAGGAATGGAATTACCGGACAAAGCGGGTACAGCGGTGAAGAATAAATTGCCTGAAATGCCCGTTGAAGATGCTCGGACACTTGGTGTAGGCGAATGGATGATCACCATCCTGTTTTTCTTGCTCCCGCTCATTAACATTGTTGTGATGGCCATCTGGTCATTCTCATCGAAAGGGAACATTCACAGGAAGAATCTGTCCAGAGCTTGCCTTTTATGGTTGATCATACTCCTTATTGGTTATGTTGTTGCGATGACTGTCGCGGGGTATACGATTCTTGACATCTTCAGGGATGCATGATAAAGCCATTTCTATGGAGCTAGCAAAGTAAAAGGATATAGGGGAATATTTCTCAGAACCCAAAATGAAAAAAGTATGATGACAATCATCCACCCCAGCCATGATGGCAATTTAACAAACCGTGTCCATGTAAGAAACGGATTTTTCCCGGTAATGAGCCAATAAAACCACATCAGGAATGATACTGCAATAAAAAAAACAATGCCTGGCCACAAGAGGTTATAGGAGAAAGCCATACCAAACCGGCCGTGCAAGGCATTATGCAAGGCTCGTGTCATGCCACATCCGGGGCAATAGAGGCCGGTAAAATGATAGAAAGAGCAGGCAGGTGTCAATGGTTTTTGCGAAGGATCAACCCAGTAAACAATATAGACTGCAACCATTAGCACCAGACAGGTTAATATGAAAAAGACAATCCGAAAAGATGGCTTGCCCAGCAGTACAAGCCATCTTTTGATCCAAGTGAATCCAGAGCGTATCATCACTAATAATCAAAATCGTAATTGAAATCGTATGGTAAATCGGTAAACTCTCTTAAAACCTCATCATATACACCGCTTGAGAAAGCGATAATAAAAATAATCGCAAGCACCAGGCTGACCATTAATATGCCGAAGCTTATCCAGCACCACATTTTTGTCTTCTTGGAAGTTTCCATAGCCAGATCGATGTTACCTACGCTGATATGGGTCTTGATCTTGTTGGAAGTTACAAGAGCGACGATTGCAAAGGCAAGGGAAACAATACTTAAACAACTAATGCAGCACAAAACTGCGCTGAATACAATCAGCAGAATAGATTGTACCTTATAATCTGGTATGACACCATTAGGTGGCTGCTGATAATTGTAGTTGTTTGGTTGAGGCTGCTGATAGCTGAAGTCATTTGCCTGGGGCTGCTGATAGCTGTCATAATTTGGCTCAGGTTGCTGATAACTGTTGTCTTCAGCCTGTGGATTTTGGCTGTTGGTTGGTGTGTTTTGCAGCAATTCTCCGCATGCAGGGCAGATACGGGTGTAATCACCAACCTCTTGGCTACACTGTGGGCAATACATAATAAACCCTCCTTGGAATTATGCCTTTCCGGTACTGGGTGATCCGGCAAAGCTTAACATGCCCGGCAAAAGCGAAGTATGAGAACTGTCACTTCTATCCTGAATAAAATGCGGTTCAGAAAAGATAAATAATACCGGGAAAACCAGTCTCATTATACAGTATATTTTTCCAGCACGCAATACATGCTGTTTTTACACCTTTGCACTGTCTACTTTTTGTTCTTCACCAAAAATGTGGATTGAGTGCTTTTTTCTATTGTGGGTTTAGGCGATATGTCTCCCTGTAAAGCACCTGATCAAAGGGGGCTCGTCTACCTGGGCATCTCTCTCTTTTACATAGCTGGCAATTCTCAAACCCTGTATCAGCAGGGAATATAATACCCGAAACTGTTTTCGTCGGAAGCATCAGAAAGCTTTCGGTGAGTACCACCCCAATTTCTTGCTGTATGTCCTTCAAGAGAGAAAACAGCTTTTTCTGTTCACTTATGGGCCAGTCTTCGAGTGAACCAGGGTTCATCGAGGACGTTTTCCCCAAACGATAGTTGCTTTCAAGATGCTCTTTCAGATAACTGACAGCCTGCTTCAGGATTACTTGTTTTATGGTATCTGCCCAGAAACTTTCAAGGGGATCGGTCAACGAATTTGACCACGCTTCAAGCTCTGTGCCGCATGTGGCGACATAGGGGTATACCTTGTATACTTGATCCAGATTGATGCGCATAACCTTGCTTAGAAAGGTTACAGGCCCCACACGGACCGAATGCTCATCTTTTTCATCGATGTACCATTCAGCGTATATTCCTTTTGGGTTGCCTATCCTTAAGGCCTCATCGAGAAGTACATGAACTCTGGCCCTGTCCTCATCATCATGAATATGCATCCGTTGCACGATGTTATCTTTATTCAGCTCGAAGGGAATATTCTTTATAACAGTCGTTTCCATATCAGCCTATCTCCTTTGTATAAATTATATCATATTTTTATTGGTTGAAACACAAGGATTTGATAGCGTGTGTTAACCATCATGTGAACGGTGTTACTGTTCACAATTATGCCTGTACAGAATTGATTGCCAACTATACCCTTGCAGCTTTTACAGCGTATGGGTATAATAATGATATTCATTATCCCTGCACGGGTTGCTGCAAGTAATCTTGCTTCCAGCCCATGCAAATGGGATACCCGTTTTAATCGGAAAGGGCAAGTTGTACACAAGCATATGGGTTGTTTGTGATTTAGCTTGTTTAGAGCACGGATGACACTTCAGGGAGAGGTGGATAATGTTGAGCAGAAGAGCTTCCCGTGAACTTGCAATGAAGCTCCTTTACCAGTTTCAGCTACGCGATGATGACATTGATGAACAGGTAATGCTTTTTTTATCGGAAGAAAAGCTTGAAGGCACTGAAACAGAATATTTTTTGGATGTTGTTCATGGCGTGATGGAAAAAAAGGATGAGATCGATAGCCTAATCGAAAACCATGCACGTGGTTGGTCTTTGGAAAGGATGCCCAAGGTGGATCTGGCCATTATGCGTCTGGCGATATATGAGCTGCGGTTTCGGGAAGATATTCCATGGAATGTTTCCATCAATGAAGCCGTGGAGCTTGCTAAAAAATATGGTGGTGACCAGTCAAAATCCTTCATCAATGGTGTATTGGGCAAGATAGTGGCCTCACTGCAAGCCGTGGAAGGATGAGCTTATGCAGGACAGGTTAAGTGTAAGCCAGCTTACAAGATATATCAAACGATTATTTTCATATGACAGCGTTCTGTCTAATGTTTGTGTTACCGGTGAGATTTCAAACTTCAAGCTACATTCCTCAGGTCATATGTACTTTACGCTGAAGGATGAACAGAGCATCATTAAATGTGTTATGTTCAAATCTCAGAATCGAAGGCTGCGGTTTAAGCCCGAAGACGGTTTGAAGGTGATTATCAGAGGATATGTTTCCATTTATGAGGCGGGCGGTTCGTACCAGCTTTATCCCGAGATGATGGAACCCGACGGTCTTGGAAACCTATATCTGGCTTTTGAACAGCTAAAGCAAAAGCTGGACAGGGAAGGGCTGTTTCTTCCAGAACGAAAGAAAAAGTTGCCTTTCCTGCCTAAAAGCATCGGGGTTATCACCTCACCCACAGGAGCAGTCATTCAGGATATAATGAATGTTCTTTTTCGAAGATATCCCAATACAGTCCTTAAGATTTTTCCGGTAAAGGTCCAGGGCGAAGACGCGGCCAAACAAATTGCCGATGCCCTTGATTTTATCAACCGGTACCGTGCTGCTGAGGTCATCATCATCGCCCGGGGTGGCGGCTCGCTGGAGGAGTTATGGCCATTCAATGAAGAGATTGTGGCCAGAGGCATCTATAATTCTGAAATACCGGTTATATCTGCAGTAGGGCATGAAACCGACTATTCAATTGCCGATTTTGTTGCCGATCTTAGGGCCCCTACACCTTCGGCAGCTGCAGAACTGGTTATACCTGAGAAAGAGAATCTGGTAAAAAGACTTCTTGAGTTGAAGTTGCAATTGAAAAGGGCTTTGGTGGGACGAATACAACAGGACAGGCAATTCCTTTTACAGCTGATGAAAAGCCCGTCCATGCGGCATCCAGTGGATAGGATAAACGAAAAGAAGATGGACCTGGAGCTTTTGAAAAGGAATCTGGAAAACGGTATTGAAAAGAAATTGGAAACCGAAAAGGGGAAATTGTCACTTATATGCGGGAAGATGGATGCACTAAGTCCCCTCATGGTTTTGTCCCGTGGCTATAGCATTACGCGCGACATACAGGAGAATATTGTTAAGTCTGTTGCGCAGTTGCAGGCCGGGGATGAGCTGGATATTGTTTTTTCGGATGGTACGGCACGGTGTGTTACAAAGCAGATATGTAGCAGGTAAAGGAGCAGGTAATATGGAACTGGAACAGGATTTAAAGCTGGAACAGAATTTAAAGTATGAAGATGCTGTTAAACAACTGGAGGAGATTGTCGCTCTACTTGAAAAAGGTGATATCCCGCTGGAAAAGTCTCTGGAGCTCTTCCAAAGAGGGGTTGCTCTTTCAGCTTTCTGCACCAGAAAGTTGGATGAAACCGAAAAACAGATTGTTAGGCTACTTGAAGACGATGGAGAATGCAAGGAAGAGGACTGGACGATGGAGGCGCAAAAATGAATTTCAATGAAGAAATGGCGAGCCTGGCTTCCCAAGTGGAGGCTTACTTGGAAGGCTACTTTGAAAGGTTGCTTGAAACATCTGAGAAAAGCCTTATACAATCCATGCGTTATAGTGTGATGGCAGGTGGAAAAAGGATACGGCCTGTTTTGGTACTGGCTGTTGCCAAGGTGCTGGATGTGGGGACAAAAGAAATCCTGCCTTTTGCAGCAGCGATTGAAATGATTCACACCTATTCCCTGATTCACGATGATCTGCCTGCCATGGATGATGATGAATACCGCCGTGGCAAGCTAACAAACCATATGGTTTACGGGCAAGCCTTGGCGATTCTTGCAGGCGATGCTCTTTTGAACGAAGCCCTTGAATTGCTGATGAAGAACGCTCTTGATGCAAGAGATAAAATGAAAAATGCTTTGGCGGCGGCATATATTGTTGCTAACGCCGCAGGAAAGGATGGCATGATAGCAGGTCAGGTCATCGATATGGAGTCTGAAGGGAAAACGATAGAAGCCGAGACATTGAAACGGATGCACCGGAAGAAAACCGGTGCCCTGTTGAAAGCAAGTGTTCTTGCACCAGCAGTCTATGCTTCCGCTCCAGACCAGATACTGAATGCTCTTACTGAATACGCAGACTCAATCGGCATTGCTTTTCAAATCAAGGATGACATTCTTGACGTGGAAAGCTCAACCGAGGCGTTAGGAAAGTCGGTGGGAAGCGATGCAAGAAATCATAAAACTACATATGTATCGCTGTTTGGCCTGGAGAAAGCGAAAATGTTGCTCCATGAGGTTACCCAAAATGCTGTCAGCACCTTGTTGCCCTTTGGTGAAAAAGCTTGGTTTTTGAAGGAAACTGCTCAGTATATCGCCTCCAGGATAAATTAAGTTAGAGGTGACTATGTTTCAGGTATTATTGGATATTATAACGAATAAGGCGTTTACAACGCCTGTGTTATCATGGTTTATAGCTCAAAGCATCAAATTTGCGCACCATTATTACAAAAAAAGGAGATTTGATTTCAAAAAATTCATCGACTCTGGTGGAATGCCAAGTTCTCATACCGCATTTACCGTATCTCTGGCAACCATTTTAGGTATACACAATGGTTTTTCTTCAGACATATTTGCGTTATCAGCTATTTTTTCGCTGGTAGTCATGGCAGATGCAGCTGGTTTGCGCCGCGCAGCCGGCAAGCAGGCCGAGGTTTTGAACAAGCTTGTGAATTCCAGTGAGCATGTACAGCTGGACAAGGAGCTTAAGGTACTGTTGGGTCATACACCTGTAGAAGTGTTAGCAGGGGCAGCATTGGGTATTATGACAGGGATTTTGATACATTGATGTGGCTATTTGAGTATCAGCTGCTTTAGCCGTTGCTATTTGGCTGTTTTTTGTCCTTTCCTGCCCTTCAGATATATGATATAATAAGCTCAAACATATTCGGATGGCGCAGTATTCTAGTTGGTACTGTCTGCTTCGAAGGCGGGCCTAAAAATCCGCTAAAGGGCACATCGATGAAGTTCCTGGTGTCGGCTTGTTACGCCCAGTGATGGGCTGATGCTGGGAGTTAAGGTTTTGGGGCAGCCTGCAATGGCATGCAGGTCATGACCCCTTTACCGCGGAGACCCGTAAGATGTGGAAGACAGGTTGCACCAGTTTCGGTTATATACCTTGACTACGTTGCGGGCAAGAACCTGCTTTGCGGTACCTCGCTTAGGTGCTGTGAGTAGTGTAGCCTGCCTTGAGTGGAGTTTTGTGAGGGATAATGGATCAGATGCCCTTGGTGTGTTGGCCAGCACCAGAGCATTATTGCCATTTGAAATCCGCTCTGCAAAAGAGGCTAGAAGTAGATAAGACTTTCGGGGAAAACCCCTAGACTGTACATCAGATACCTTGGGATTGCAGTGTGGACTAAGTGGTGATCAGGCTTCGATATGGGCAACCATTCGACAAGTGATTAATTGGTAACAGCCGTTTTGGCGACAGAACGGTATCATTTGGGGAAATCCTGCCTGACCTAAGCCGCAAAATTTACTTTGTGTATCGCCATCCGATATGAATATATGCAATATCGTTTCCTAAAAGGAAGCGTTCAGGAGAAAATGGATAATCACCATAAATTAAATTACAAACAATTCCGAAAGAAATTCAAACTTCCAGAAGTCAAGCGCATACCGGTCAAAAAGGTTACCAACAAGTCTGGGAGGAACCAAAGCCTTTGGGCTGTTTCGGTCACAGTTATTTCATTCGTACTGTCTTTAAGTATATTGTATGTTTCAACAGGGCTATTTGAGAGGATTTCTCCTTATTGGTCTTTTTTTGTCGTTCTCATCATTATCCTATTGGGCGTTTTTTTCGATGTTATTGGGGTAGCTGTCACAGCTAGCGATGAAAAGCCTTTCCATGCGATGGCTTCGAAAAAATATCCAGGCGCACGACAGGCAATCAGGCTTATTCGCAATGCTGACAAGGTCTCAAGTGTCTGCAATGATGTTGTCGGGGATATCTGCGGTGTTGTAAGCGGTACAGCCGGGGCTGCCATTGTGTTCAGGGTTTTTCTTAATCACGCGCAATCCAGTTGGATTGAAGCTGTTATCGGTGGACTGATTGCTGCGCTAACTGTTGGAGGAAAAGCCTTTGCAAAAAAGTTTGGAATTAATAATTCCCACTTCATAGTCTACAAGGTGGGCTTGGTACTTTCTTTGTTTTCATCATCCAATGGAAAAAAATAATTGATTTTGCAGGCCCATTTTAGTAAAATATAATAATGGTCCTTTTGGCGGATTACTTAACCGCAATCAATACCATCCGAAATTGGGAAAGTAGGAGCTTATTTTGAAAAGACGGGATTGTCTGTGTTCAACCGGTGTATTGGAGCATATTGTTGAACCTGCAGACTTGAAAGAGTTAAGACCATGTTGTCTTCAAAAACTCGCTGATGAAATCCGAACCTTTCTGATAGAGAAGATATCCCGAACCGGAGGCCACATTGCTTCCAATCTTGGGGTTGTTGAATTGACGATCGCTTTACATACAGTGTTCAGCTCTCCGAAAGATAAACTTGTATGGGATGTTGGGCACCAAACCTATGTGCACAAAATTTTAACGGGCCGGAAGGATGAGCTGGTAAATATCCGGCAAATGGGGGGCATTTCGGGTTTCCCCAAAATATCTGAAAGCATCTATGATAGCTTTAATACAGGGCACAGCTCAACTTCTTTGTCTGCAGCCCTGGGAATGGCCAGAGCCCGTGATCTCCTGGGAGAAGACCATCACGTTGTAGCGATTATCGGGGATGGGGCGCTTACAGGCGGCATGGCTTATGAAGCCCTGAATGATGCCGGAAACTGTAAGACAAATCTGATTGTCATTCTCAACGACAATGGTATGTCAATATCAAAAAACGTGGGTGGAATGTCACGCTATCTCAGCCGCATTCGTACAGAGCCCATCTACTTTAAGGTTCGGGACGATTTCCAGACACTGATGGAGAAAATACCTGCCATCGGAAAATCAGCCAATAAGGTTCTTCACAGGGTCAAGGGATCTATCAAATGCCTGTTGCTGCCCGGCATGCTTTTTGAGGAATTGGGGTTCCGCTATTATGGCCCTTTGGACGGACATAATATTCCGCAAATGCAGGAAGTGATGAAAAAAGTGAAAAGCATGAAAGGACCGGTGCTAATTCATGTATCTACCAAAAAAGGATGCGGATATACCCCTGCAGAGGAAAAACCTCAACAGTACCATGGCATTACACCTTTTGATGTAGAGACAGGCAAGGTGAAAAAGCTTAGCAACGGTAGTTTTTCCAATGTATTCGGGCACAAACTGGTGGATTTGGCCAATAAGAACAAAAAAATCGTTGCAATCACTGCAGCAATGCCTGAGGGTACAGGTCTGGAACCTTTCAGCCAAAGGTTTCCGAATCGTTTCTTCGATGTAGGCATCGCAGAACAGCATGCCGTTACCATGGCAGCGGGCATGGCGACGAAAGGGCTGAAACCGGTGGTCGCCATATACTCATCGTTTTTCCAGAGAGCCTACGATCAGATCATTCATGACGTATCCCTGATGAACCTGAATGTAACGTTCGGTATAGACCGGGCTGGCGTGGTTGGAGAAGATGGAGAGACGCATCAGGGGATTTACGATATAGCACTTTTTTCAACCCTGCCCAATATCACATTGATCACTCCGGCGGATTATGATGAGCTGGAAAAGATGCTGGAGTACGCAATCGAGCAGGACGGCCCTGTTGCAATCCGATATCCAAGGGGTCAGGGACGAAGAGGGCTTATTCCCCAAATGCCCTTTATCCCGGGCAAGGCGGTGCGGCTTACCGAAGGGTTGGATGCAACCATTGCTGTTACAGGACATATGTTGCAAAAAGTTCTTGAAGCGGTGAAATTATTACATGAAAAGGGAATCAATTGCGAGGTTCTCTATTACCGCTTTATCAGGCCCTTTGATGTTGATACTCTGGTGCAATCCGTTTGCAAAACAGGTCAATTAATGACCGTAGAGGATCATATTATCACTGGTGGCTTCGGCAGTATCGCACTGAGTAAGCTAAATGAACATGATGTTCATGTTCCCTGTGAAATAGCCGCTTTCCCTGATGAGCCCATCGAGCATGGTGAGCCGAAGCAGTTGTATGAGAAGTATGGCCTGGAACCGGCTGGTTTAGCAAATCGATTGATGAACAGGTTAAGCACCGGGAAGAAATTCAGAAGAACCATATGAACAACGGTTTGACCTTAGAAAAGAGGTTGAAAAGTGTCTAAAGTACGATTGGATATCCGCCTTACGCAGGCCGGGTTTTTTGACAGCCGTGAAAAAGCACGCAGGGCTGTTATGGCCGGGCTTGTTTTTGTTAATGGAGAATGCGTTGATAAGCCTGGGAGCCCGGTGGGCTCCGATGCAGAGATAGAAATAAAAGGCAATCCCCTCCCGTATGTCAGCAGAGGCGGGCTGAAGCTGGAAAAAGCTCTGAAAGAGTTTGATATTAATCTGACAGGCAAAACCTGTATGGATATAGGTGCATCAACAGGTGGCTTTACCGACTGTATGCTTAAAAATGGCGCAAAGCGGGTGTATTCGATTGATGTCGGTTATGGTCAGCTCGCATGGAAGCTTCGGTGTGACAGCAGGGTCGTGGTAATGGAACGAACCAATTTCCGTTATGTCAAGCCTGAAGAAATTGAAGAAACCATCGATTTTGCCTCAGTTGATGTTTCTTTTATCTCTCTAAGAAAAATACTGCTTCCGGCAAAAGCGTTGTTAGCCTCGGATGGTGCCATTGTCTGCCTGGTAAAGCCTCAGTTCGAGGCAGGGCGCGACAAGGTAGGCAAGAAGGGTGTTGTACGCGAGCCATCAGTGCATATTGCTGTTGTTGAGGAGATCATACAATTCGCCTTAAGAGAAGGCTTCTTTGTTTATGGTCTGTCTTTTTCGCCAATAAAAGGTCCCGAAGGGAACATCGAATATCTTTTATATCTTGGGCTTGCGCCTTCCGGTTCGCTGCCTTGTCAGGCCGATAAAGTTGTTGATGCTGCTCATAGAGAGCTGTAAAATTTGGTTGTATTATTATGCACTTTCACTGTATAATAGGAATAACCCGTTCACCCAGCGTTTTTACAAAGCGTAATACGCTTATGATGTTTTTGCGAAGTAAACGATAGGGTGCTTTTATAAAGAAATACTCAATGGGTTTTGAATAGGATCCCCTACTACGTATTGATAACCCGATGGGTAAAAATGCTTGATTGTAACCTGAAAGCCATAACCGCTTGCGGTACAGATCATTTATAGAAATGGGGTCCATTCGTTATGATAAACAACCGGAGGTACAGGGTCTTATGAATCCAGTTAATATTGGATTGTCTGTCAATGTAAAGAGAGATAGAGAGCTTCTGGTTACGAAAAAGGTACTCGCCTGTCTCCGGAAACATCATATGACTCCTGTTTTGGCCAAACCCATCGCAGCAGAATTGGGGTTGTCTGAAGGCTACGATGAAACGACGTTTTATGAGAAATCTGAATTTATCGTTTCTTTAGGCGGTGATGGAACCCTTCTTTCTACAGCCCGCTCCTCGTATGCGCATGATGTGCCTGTATTCGGCATTAATCTGGGAACGGTGGGCTTTTTGGCCGAAGTTGAAATCAATGATATCGAGAATGCGTTTGAACGCTTGGCTCAAGGGAATTATGCATTGGTGGAACGCATGGTTTTATTGGCACAGGTTCACCGTAACGGGAAATGTGTTTTTGACAGTATTGCACTGAATGATGTTGTTGTCAGCAGAGGCGGGTTATCCCGCGTTATCCGTTTGAAGGTTTTCGTCGATAACCAGTTTATTGATTCTTTCCCCGGAGATGGGGTAATCGTTTCAACACCAACAGGCTCAACGGCTTATACGCTGTCAGCCGGCGGGCCCATTGTTCAACCGGATATGCGGATGATGATTACAACCCCTATCTGCCCACACATTCTATACTCCCGTTCCTTTATCACCTGCCCGGAGCGTGTTATAAACATTCGTATCAATGATGATTATCCGGACAGCGCAATCCTTACAATGGATGGGCAGGAAGGCTTCGAGGTGCTGGCGGGGGACAAGATATCAATAAAATGCATGGATAAGGGCGTTCGCTTCGTTACTATCAACGATATCAACTTCTACGATGTGCTTCGTGCAAAAATTCACAGCAGGGATACTGAATAAAGTATAAATCTGAAATGGGAAAGGTGGCAGGCAATGAAATATAACCGGCATGCTAAAATTTTGGAAATCATTGAAAGCCATGATATTGTTACCCAGGATGAATTGGCAGAAAGGCTGAGGAGCTTGGGGATGGATGTCACACAGGCGACCATATCCCGTGACATCAAGGAATTAAGGCTGGTCAAGGTGATGACACCCGAGGGGAAAGCAAAATATATGGCGATGAACAATGATTCTGGAATGCTCAGTGAGAAACTCCTAACAATCCTTAGGGGGGGCTATGTTTCCAGCGATTATGCCAATAACATCCTTGTGGTAAAAACTCTTCCGGGCATGGCCTCAGCGGTGGCTTCAGCCATCGATGCTCTGGGGTGGACCGAAGTTGTCGGGACCATAGCTGGCGATGACACCATTTTTATCGTTACCCGCGCCGAGCGTATCGCTGAGGAAATGCAGGAGAGGTTCAATACGCTTTTAAAGGGGGATTAATCCATGCTCATCCATTTGTCGGTGGAAAACATCGCCATCATCGAAAGGCTGACGATGGAACTGGAGGAAGGCCTGAATATTCTTACAGGGGAAACCGGAGCCGGGAAATCCATTCTGATCGATGCGGTGAATGCTCTGCTGGGTGGGAGAATATCCAGAGAGATTATCCGGACCGGGGAAGAGAAGGCAAAGGTAGAAGCTGTTTTTCATTGCCCTGAAAAGCTTGCTGGTGTTTTGGAACGGATGAGTATCGAGAACCAGGAGGATCGGATGCTCGTCCTGTCCCGGCAGTTCTCACTATCCGGAAAAAACATTTGTAGAATTAACGGAAGCCTTGTTACCGTATCTCAGCTGAGAGAAATTGGTGAATATCTGATCGATATTCATGGGCAGAATGATAATCAGTCCCTGTTAAGAAACAAAGCACAGGCGGATTATCTCGATATGTTTTCCGGAGACAGCCTTTTGGCGGAGAAAGAAAGCTACCAGAAGGCATTGGGCCGGTTTTTGGAGATTAAAACAAAAATAGACGAGCTAAAGGCGATGGATAAGGAAAGGGCACGATTGCAGGATCTATATCAATTTCAGGTAGAGGAAATCGCTGCTGCCGCACTTAAAAAGGATGAAGACATCGAGCTTGTCAGGCAAAGCAACATTCTTTCCAATGCAGAAGGGATTATGGAGGCTTTTCAGTCTGCTTATGCCGCATTGGCTGGTGAGGATGACTTTCACATCGGCGCACTGGAGCAAATCCAAAGAGCTCAAGCATCGATAGAGACGATCGTCAAGCTGGATCCCGAGTTTGAGATGATTCAGGAAAGCATGATTGAAATTGTAGACAGGCTGGAAGAACTGATGCGAGAAATACGCCTGAAAAGGGAGGGGATCCAATACGATCCTCAGCTTCAGCAGGAAGTGGAGGAAAGGCTGGCCCTGATTGAAGCATTGAAAAGAAAATACGGAAATACGGTTGAAGAGATCCTTGATTATGCAAAGATGGCGCAAAAAAAACTGGAAGAAGTTACGGATACCGAAGCAATATTAAGTAAATTGGTACGTCAGCGGGATGAACTGGAGGGCATACTCTATGACAAGGCCCTTCGGATGCATCAGATGAGGGCTGAAGCAGCCTTGCAGCTAAAAGAAAAGATCACCGGGCAGCTGAAGGAGCTGGAGATGCCAAATGCCGAATTTGAAGTGGAGCTTCGCTTCGATCAAACCCGGAAATATACAGAAGCGGGCCTGGATAGCATTGAATTTTTAATCTCGCCGAATCCGGGAGAAGGCTTGAAACCATTAAACCGAATTGCATCCGGTGGTGAGATGTCCAGGGTTATGTTGGCGATTAAAACCATACTGGCTGATGTAGATGACATTGGCGTGCTGATATTTGATGAAATAGACACTGGTGTTAGCGGAAAAGCTGCGTTAAAGGTTGGGGAAAAGCTTGTCGATGTTTCGCGAAAGCATCAGGTAATCTGTATTACCCATCATGCGCAGATCGCCAGCCTGGCCGAAGCGCACTTTTTCATCCGCAAAGATACGGAACATGACAGAACCATCGCACAGGTCCGGAAACTAACTTGCAAAGAACGTGAAACGGAGATTGCCAGGCTGTTAAGCGGAGATACTGGTGAAAGCACCACAAAGCTTGCAAGGGAAATGCTTCAAAAGGGAACTGAACTTCGAAATGGGCTTGGATAAAAGACATTACAACATGTTGGATGGTTCTGATGGATAGTTGTGGAATATGACAACGATCGGAGGATGAAAACTTGAACTTCAAATGGTCAAAACATGTTACATCAGCTGTAGATCCGGAAGGATATCCGCAAAGTGATTTGCCCGAAATTGCCATGGTGGGCAGATCGAATGTCGGGAAATCCTCCGTTATCAATTTCTTAACCGGAAGAAAAAGTTTGGCGAGGGTGGGGAATACACCCGGAAAAACAAGGCTTATCAATTTTTTCAACCTGGAAGACAAGATGATGCTGGTTGATCTTCCGGGCTATGGGTATGCAAAGGTTTCGAAAGAAGAGCGGAAACGGTGGGGAACGACCGTTGAAACTTATCTCAATCGGCGTGAGCAGCTGAAACTGGTTTTGATGCTGGTAGATATCAGGCATAAGCCAACCTCAGATGACAAGCTGATGATTGAATGGCTTGGTGCCATGGGCAAACCCCATTTAATTGCAGCGACGAAGGCTGATAAGATATCCAGGGCGCATTATAAGGCGCATGTTGACGAGATACGAAAAACCCTGAACCTGGTGCCAGGTATTCCGGTGGTACCGGTATCTGTTACCAAAAAAACGGGCTTTACTGAATTGTGGGACAGGATCAGCGAATTTCTGCAGGGAGCAGAACATCCTGAATCGTGATAAGCATAAGCAGCCTTAGTCACCAGAATTGTTGCCGGGTTTTCCGGATATTATTGAATCGATGGGTTGGTGTTTTATGATAGCTGAAATTCTTGCTGTAGGAACAGAGTTGTTAATGGGCCAAATCGCAAACACGAATGCTCAACACATTTCAAAGAAGCTTGCGGAGCTTGGAATAAACGTTTATTTTCACACGGTTGTCGGGGACAACCCCGCCAGGCTTGAAGAAACCGTGAAAAGGGCTCTGGTTCGTTCTGATATCGTCATTACCACAGGTGGTCTTGGTCCCACGAAGGATGATCTGACAAAGGAGACCATTGCAAAGGCAATGGGCAGAAACCTTGTATTTCATGAGGATGTCATGGAGAAAATCCGTGACTTTTTTATCAAAAAGCACCGGCGGATGGTGAAGAATAATGAAAAGCAGGCCTATCAGCCTGAAAACAGTATCCTCATACCAAACCCGAACGGAACAGCACCGGGGTGTATCATTGAAGAAGCTGAAAAGATCGTGATAATGCTGCCCGGTCCGCCAAGAGAAATGATACCAATGGTTGATGGAATGGTGTTTTCTTATCTGCAGCAAAAGGCAGACCTGATCTTGGTATCCAGAATGTTGAAGGTTTTTGGCATTGGTGAGTCAGAATTGGAAACCAGGCTGATAGATCTGATAGACAATCAGGACAACCCTACGATAGCACC
>JAAYKJ010000152.1 GCA_012522505.1 Clostridiaceae bacterium | reverse complement strand
GGGTAATTATGTGCTTGGGTGCTTTGATAGTTATATGATTGATACTGACGGTATAGGTATTCCCACGCTCCGCCTCCACCACCGAAGAGCCAATAACTCCTGAATATTTTAATTCCATCCTGATAGAAAATTAATCTGGTTAGCCCGCTTCTATCGTACCGGATATTTCTGATTCGGTTTATGTTAGATTCGAGATTATACTTGTTCTTGAGGATAACTTCTTTTACAGTTTTTACGGTTTGGGGGTCAATGATCCTTGCATTATCCAGTGTAACACTTGTTCCCGCATAATAGTTCAGGATTCTGATATTGATAAGGTTACTATCCTCTGGAACGACAAAATGTATATTATTCTCTTCATCTGTAGCTTCCTTAATATTTTGAGACACTATTTGCGTAACTCCGCCAAATAGAATGTTCTTTCTGTTTTTATTGGATATCCGAATATTATATGCATATGGTTTCTCCTCTTGCATCTTAGTATCTGCTGTATAGCTTAAGATATATTCCCTCCCCGGAGCGAGCGCTATATCTCGAGATACCTGCTTATAACTATTGGATTCATCTGCAGTATGAGAGATCTCCACAGGCACGGAAGCATTTAAAATAACCTTCACACCAATTGGTATCACAATTATAAGCACAACTGCCAGTGCGGCGTAGACCTTCCAGTTTACTTTCTGAAGGAAGGCTCCGATATACTTTACGGCTACGGACAAGATTACGGATACAATCAGCCCAGTAACCATTATGGTGAATGCTCTTTTACTAAACTCGGTTTCCGATAAATCGGGCCTGACCAAGAATGATATTAAAGCTGCAGGTATAGCTGGCAGAATCGAATGCGCTGTAGCATTTATCCTTTTTCCCTTTGGAGATACAGCAAAGAAAAAGACCAATACTACCGGAAACAAAAGCAATGCTCCTGCACTTTGAGTTAACATGAAGGTTAAAAACAGTGCATATGCACAGGCACCGCAAACGGCCTTCACCCAAACCTTGCTTTCTGTCATCAGCAATCCAATTGTAATGAAGAACACTGCCATAACATATGCTGCCAGTGCATTTGGGTATTGCAATGTGGAGTGAATTCTGTTCGAGACAAAAAGACCAAAAAACATGTTTCCCTGAACACCAAACACATTAAAGATTTTGTTCAGCATGCGCACCAAGTTTCCGCCAATGGCAGAATCAAGGCCAATAATGGACACACCCATGGCAGATGCAATAATTATCCACAAGAACAGTTTCCTTGTTTTCATGCTATCAGCCAGGTCAGAAATCATATAGAATACTGCAAAATACATGCAGTATTTCATCAGTTCGATGATAGCCGAACGGGTATGGACTGCTGTAAAAAGTGAGATAGCATAAACAATAACAAAGCCCAGGGCTGCATAGTCTATAGGCGTTTTAAAAAAAGTATAGTCTTTCTTTATCCATTTGTATACACAGAACAGAATAAACAGTGCAAAAACATATATCGCTGTTGGCAGAACATCCTTTTCAAAGAACAAGCCTTGCAGATACGGCGGATAGAAAATAACCAAGGATACTGCAGCAATCAGAAAAGTTCTTAATCCTTTGAACCTGGTTTCGTTTAATGCAACTGTTTTTGACGCCTTTTTTTTCTTACCCATTTTTCATTTTACCCTCGTTTTTTAATAAAAAGAGAAGTGCGGACTATACCTACCCTTTTTCTCTATGGTTTTCTCTTTACTTTTCGCTTTCTTTTGGTTTCATAACTTCCGTGTCTGTACTATTCCGGTAGTGTATGATAAACACTGCAAACGCTCCCGCCATAAGGCCTATCACTAACGCAATGGCCATATTCATCATGACGTTCATTCCGGTAACCATCTCTGCAGGCGCTACCTGGCGGATGCTTGTCCCATATTTGTAATCGTAATAGTCTTCTATGGTCTGATTGGTAATGGTGATTAAATCAACTAATTTTGTTTTTATGGCTTCGATAAGTTGATCGGCTTCTTGAATCAATTGGGTATTTATTCTCTCTGCTACGGACACCAAACGCTCAATCTCTTTGTTGTAATAGTCTATTTCATGCTGTAGATTAGTTGCCTCAACGCTGGAAGTGATCGCTGTTTCAGCAAGAATATTGTAGTATGATTCAGGGTTTTCTGTTCTTAATTCATTTCCTTTACTATCCGGTATCAGTATGAAATCTTCCTTTTTGAACTGATCCATCAAACGTCTGGCCTCTTCGGCCTCACTGTTTTTCTTTGCCCGATCCAGTTCCATTCTTTTTACTTTATACTCATAATCCTTTATCAGCTTTAAGCGATCCTTGGTTAACGTATTCGTATTCACCAGGGATTCCAGCTTGCTGGTATCAACCGTTTTTAGAATATCAT
>JAAYKJ010000016.1 GCA_012522505.1 Clostridiaceae bacterium | reverse complement strand
TTTGAAGCCATAGACAATCAGTTTTACCAGACTGCAAAAGAGAGTGGTGGAGGCTTTATCATCGGAGGAGAAAACTATGGACAGGGTTCCAGCCGTGAGCATGCTGCACTGGCGCCCAAATATCTCGGTGTAAAGGCAGTTGTTGTAAAGTCCTTTGCTCGTATTCACCTGGCAAATCTGATTAATTTCGGCATTGTTCCGCTAACCTTTGTCAATCCTGACGATTACGAGCGTGTGGATAAGATGGATGTGCTTGAAATTCACATTGGAGATTTGTGTGGAAGCTGTACCCTTCACAATCGAACGAAAGGACTAAGCTTTGAATTAACCCATACCCTGTCCCCGTTGGACGCAGAAATATTGAAAGCTGGGGGAAAACTCCCGTGGATAAAAAAAAGCATGGACGAAAGGAAACAGGAAGATGAGTAAAATAATCATGAAAACGCCTCTGGTTGAAATGGATGGCGACGAAATGACCCGTATCATATGGAGATTCATCAAAGATGAGCTGTTGAACCCATATGTTGCGCTAAAAACAGATTATTACGATCTTGGGCTCACCCATCGGGATGAGACCAATGACCAGGTTACCATCGATGCCGCTGAGGCAACGAAAAAATACGGTGTTGCGGTGAAATGTGCCACCATTACGCCAAACGCCGCCCGGGTAAAGGAATACAACCTGAAGGAGATGTGGAAAAGCCCTAATGGAACCATCCGAGCCATATTGGACGGTACTGTATTCCGTGCGCCGATCCTTGTAGAGGGAATTCAGCCTGCTGTCAGAAACTGGACTCGTCCCATATGCATTGCACGTCATGCTTATGGGGATGTTTACAAGAATACAGAAATGCGCATCGACAGGCCGGGAAAAGCTGAGCTGGTCTTTACGGCAGAGGACGGTACAGAAACCAAAAGTCTGATTCATACCTTTGAAGGCCCAGGTGTGCTAATGGGGATGCATAATGTTGACAAATCCATAGAAAGCTTTGCAAGAGCCTGTTTCAACTATGCTTTGGATCAAAAAATGGATTTATGGTTTTCAACTAAGGATACAATCTCAAAAACGTATGATCATCATTTTAAAGACGTATTCCAGGAAATTTACGATGCAGAATATCAAGAAAGCTTTAAAGAGGCTGGAATTGAGTATTTCTATACCTTGATTGATGATGCTGTTGCCCGTGTTGTACGCTCAGAAGGTGGGTTTGTATGGGCTTGTAAGAACTATGACGGCGACGTGATGTCAGATATGATCGCAACAGCCTATGGCAGCCTTGCGATGATGACTTCAGTATTGGTTTCACCTGAAGGCTATTATGAATATGAGGCAGCTCATGGAACGGTGCAAAGGCATTATTATCGTCATTTAGAGGGAGAGTCTACTTCCACCAATGCCATGGCAACTATTTTCGCATGGACCGGTGCGTTAAGGAAACGTGGAGAGCTTGACCAATTAAAAGATTTGGTTGATTTTGCGGATAAATTGGAAAAGGCCTCAATTAGGACAATTGAAGAAGGTGTTATGACCGGTGATCTGGTTGCTTTGTCCAGCCTACCCGAAAAGAAGAAAGTCAATACCATGGATTTCCTGAAAGAGATCCGGAAAAGATTGGATCAGGATATGCAATAAAGACTGGACCTTTACGGTAAAGCACATTTACTATATTGGCTTATTGAAGGGCACTTAGAAGCTGAAAGCTTTTTGAGTGCTTTTTCTCTGAGCTAAACTTGCGTTGGTCAAGAACTGATAACGGTTGCAAGAATGCACGCAGAATGCTATAGAAAACGATAAAATCATTCCTGAAGCCTTGCGACTTTGCATGAATGTGCTATAATTGTTGAAGTAGCAAGTCGTTCGGCCTACGGTGCAGGAATCGGAGGCTTTTGGAACGGACAGCAAGCAGGCAGATTAAGTCGAAAGCAAGGCGGCGATGATAACGGAAAAAATCAGGCTTCAGAAATTCCTGGCGCATTGCGGGGTGGCTTCCCGAAGAAAAGCAGAAGCGTATATTCGCGAAGGGAAGGTTAAAGTGAACGGAAGAATCGTCACTGAAATGGGAACCACCGTAACCAAACGTGATCGGGTAGAAGTTGACGGAAAACCAGTTAACCTGGAGAAAAATAAGATTTATATCCTTTTGCACAAACCGAAGGGTTATGTGACAACCGTTAACGATCCGGAAGGCAGGAATACGGTTATGGACTTGGTCCAGGGTATAAAGGAACGAGTTTACCCTGTTGGGCGACTGGATTATGACAGTTCCGGGCTTCTCCTGCTGACCAATGACGGAGAACTGGCGCACCGGATGATGCATCCAAGCCATGAAATGATTAAGGTATATATCGCCACTGTCGAAGGCAGCCCGTCCGAAGAAGCTATTCGCAGACTGGAACGAGGCATTCGTATTGAAAACTATGTCACTGCGCCTGCTATCGTAAAGGAAATACAGAAATACTCAGGCAAAACAAAACTGGAGATCACGATTCATGAAGGACGCAACCGTCAGGTTCGTAAGATGTTTGAAATAATAGGACATCCTGTTATCAGACTGAAGCGGGTTGCTTATGGTAGTCTTGTGCTGGGAGCGCTTAAGCCAGGCCAATGGCGATACCTAACAGACAATGAACGAAAACAGCTGGTAGAAAAGATGTGAATGGAATGTCAAATGGGTTAATAAGAAGTTTTACATACTACTTCAGACGGATTCTGAAGTTTTATGATATAAAAGTACAGGGCGTCCCGCAAGTGCTTTTTGTCATGCTTTTGGTGGTATCTTTCGGTTTTAGGCTGTTCATACATCCTATACTCATCGATTTGTCCATCTATCAGCAACAATTTGTGATGACTTATCAAGATATCCTATCGTCTGGTTCTATGTCGGATCCTTCGGTGATAGATGAGCTGATGAAAATTCCGTTTTCAGACCAATATATCCAATTGGTCAGTGTATCCCTGAAATTTATAGGTTATTTACTAATCCAGCAAATCCTTCTGATGCTGCTGACCTTCTTTTATCTGGGGGCCTTCCTTGTTGATTTGCAAGTAGAGAAGCCTACGCCAATGCAATACTTCAAAAAGTTCTTAAAAGCACTTCCCAGATATATCGGCTTCAACATACTCTTTTATCTTGGTGTGGGTATCTTATTCGTGCTTATGCTTATCTTCGCATCGGTCATGATGCTGATCCTTCCACTGGCAGCTGGTATCGTGTATCTTATTTCCATACTGTGGTTTCTTATCCAGGTGATCTTTGTTTTCAGGGATGTCACGTTGCTGGATACCGGGGTGAGTGTTTTTAAAAACTTTGGTCTTGCCTGGAAACTATCGGCAGGGAACCGAAGGGTCATCGGGTGGAATATTATTTTTATCGAGTTTTTGGGCGCCATGATCATTATGTTTGGTACCGGAACGCATGTAAGGTTGTCGATGTTCGTGGTTTCTTTTCTGGAAGTGATCGTACTTCTAATCCGTCAAAGGCTGATAGCTCTAATGTATATGAGTCGCACCAGGATTGAAAGTAAAGAGGCTGCCCAAGATTGACAGAACCTTAAGAAAACGATTATAATTTGTTTCAGCAAGCCGCAAATTCTTTAATGACTCTTTTTGAAATTGGAAACCTGCATAGGAACAGCGCTTTCCAAAACGCCAGGTGCTTGCATTTCAGTATTGATCTACTCTTTAAATATATGGAGGATGAAATATGAAACTTGCGAATATCGAGCAAATGGATCCCGAGGTTGCACAGGCCATTTATGACGAAGTGGAGAGGCAGCGGGAAAAGATTGAATTGATCGCATCCGAGAATTTTGTCAGTAAAACCGTGCTGGAAGCAATGGGTACTCCGCTTACCAACAAGTATGCCGAAGGTTATCCCGGAAAACGGTATTATGGTGGATGTGAGCATGTTGATGTTGTAGAACGTCTTGCAATAGCGCGCGCGAAGGAACTCTTTGGAGCAGAGCACGCCAATGTACAGCCCCATTCCGGAGCACAGGCGAACATGGCTGTTTTCTTTGCTGTTTTGAAACCGGGGGATACCTTTATGGGAATGAACCTGGCTCATGGAGGGCATTTAAGTCATGGTATGAGCATCAATATGTCTGGAAAATACTATAATGTTATCCCCTACGGTGTTCGGAAAGACGATGCCCGTATCGATTATGATGGGTTAAGAAAACTGGCGTTGGAAAACAAGCCCAAAATGATTATCGCTGGAGCCAGTGCGTATTCCCGGGAGATCGATTTTAAAGCATTCCGTGAAATCTGTGATGAGGTGGATGCTTATTTAATGGTAGACATGGCTCATATTGCAGGGCTTGTTGCGGCAGGTGTGCATCAAAGTCCTGTCCCATATGCTGATTTTGTCACGACAACCACACATAAAACCTTGCGGGGACCCAGAGGCGGCATGGTCCTGTGCCGGGAAAAGTACGCAAAAGATATAGACAGGGCTGTTTTCCCCGGTATCCAGGGCGGGCCACTAATGCATATAATCGCTGCCAAAGCAGTTTCTTTCAAAGAGGCTTTGAGCGATGAATTCAAAGAATATCAAAAACAGATTGTTGTGAATGCCAAGGTTCTTTCCGACGCGCTGCAACAGCATGGGTTTAATATTGTATCCGGCGGAACCGATAACCATATGATGCTTGTGGATCTAACCGATAAAAATACTACGGGAAAGGATGCACAACATATTCTGGATGAAGTGATGATTACCGTTAATAAGAACGGAATACCCTTTGATACGCAAAAGCCTACCATTACAAGCGGGATTCGTATTGGAACACCAGCTGTAACCACCAGGGGAATGAAGGAAGAGGAAATGAGAGAGATTGCAAGACTCATCGCTCTGGCACTGACCGATTATGAAAAAAACAGAGAAGCAATTGTTCAATCTGTAAAACAGTTAACTTCCCGTTTCCCGATTTATCGATGATCGTAACTGTTCAGAGGTATCTGATGAGAGATAGATGTTGAGCCAACGTCTTCTTGGGTCGTTGACAAAAGCCTGTGCAGTGTTTATAATGTATTTTGTTGACTTTTTACAGGCCGGAGGATAGTATGAGGATCGATATATCAGCAGTGAATAAAGTTACAGGTGCTGTGCTTAACATCAATGAATCCGGCATTATAAACAACTTAACCGATGTGTTCGGTGTCATCTCGGTCACAGAGCCGGTTTCTTTCAAAGGAACCCTAGCCAACCAAAAAGAGTTGCTGCGGCTGGTAGGGAAAGCTGACTGTACGTATGCAACTCAATATGATCGTTGCGGCAGACCGATTAAAAGAAGGCACAGGGTAGAGGTTCGGGAAGACTTGCTCGAAGTGGGACCCGATCAGGAAGAACTGGACATAGAGCAGTTTACTTATCAGGGAAATTGGTTGGAGCTGGACAAAATTTTAGCGGATAACATTGCACTAACATTACCAATGCGCCACAAATGTGAACAACAATGTGAGATTTTATGCCCGGAATGCGGGGAACCCGTCACCGGTTCAGGGTGCGATTGCAGCAAAGAGCAGCGCATAGATCCGAGACTGGCCGCTTTACAGGATTTAATCAACAAGAACCAAGCCGATGAGGCCGATTAACCTGAAAACGGGAACGGAGGTGTTATAAATGGCAGTACCAAAGAGCAAAACATCAAAGCAAAGAAGAAATAAAAGAAGAACGCATTTCAAGCTGGCTGCACCTGGGTTGGTTGAATGTTCCCAGTGCCATTCCTTGAAAATGTCCCACCGCGTTTGTAAAGAATGTGGTTATTATGATGGTAAAGAAATCATAAAAGCAGAGGCATAAGTGTATATTAGAATCTGAAATAGCAGTTCATAAGGCTCTGACAATGAAACGCTTCTTTAGCTATACCTATCGTCTGGCATAGGCTTGGTAGGCAATCGAAGCGTTTGATACGTTGGCCTGTTGGCTGCTATTTATTTTTTGAATTGCTCCTAAGGCTCCTGCTTAAAGATCGTTCTTTGCCCGGCCGTATAACTTTTTTTGGAGGGAAAATGAGCAACCTAAAAATATCTGCTGTCCAGAATGGAAGTATCGCGCATGAAGCGGGCATTAACCCCGGTGATGAGTTGATTACAATGAACGGTCAGGTCATTCAGGACGTATTTGATTATCGTTTCCTGGCGGCTGAAGAGGAGGTTCTTCTTGAGATTCTAAAGCCTTGCGGAGAACTCCTGCAGGTTGAAATCGAAAAGGATGAATGGGAAGATATCGGCCTTTCCTTTGAGAAACCTTTACTTGATGAAGAGAAGAGTTGCTGCAACAAATGCATTTTTTGTTTTATCGATCAGCTTCCGGATGGGATGCGTCCATCATTGTATTACAAGGATGATGATGCTCGCTTGTCTTTCCTCTATGGAAACTATATCACGATGACAAATATGAAGCAGAATGATCTAACCCGAATCGTCCGTTATCGGATGTCTCCGGTGAATGTGTCGGTGCACACAACCAATCCCGATCTTCGGGTTTTTATGCTCAAGAATCGTTTCGCCAGCGACATTCTCTCCAGAATGAAATATCTCGCCGAACACGGGATTATGCTGAACGCCCAGATAGTTTTGTGTAGAGGCATTAATGATGGTGCAGAGCTGGACAGGACTATTGAAGATTTGTCAGGCCTGGTACCCTCTTTAAAAAGCATATCTGTTGTTCCTGTAGGTCTTACGCGGTTTCGCCATAATCTTCCCATCTTGCAGCCATTTGATGAGGTATCTGCTATCCAAATCATCCGGCAGGTAGAGCAATGGCAAAAGACATTTTTGGACGAAACAGGCTCCAGAATAGTCTACCTTTCCGACGAATGGTATCTGATGTCTGGAACGAAGCTTCCGGATTACAGCCATTATGAAGAATTTCCTCAGAGAGAAAACGGTGTAGGGATGGCAACCTCCTTCCTGCAGGAGTTTGGTGAAGCCCTTTCGGGTAAGAAGGGGAAACCTGTTAAAAGAACGGTTAGTGTTGCTACAGGGAGGCTGGCTGGACAAATCATTCAGAATGCGGCAGCCCAGGCCGAAAAAGCTTTCCCTGGCTTAAAAATATTGGTTTATCCGATAGAAAACCATTTTTTTGGCAATACTGTTACGGTTACAGGTCTGTTAACCGGTACGGACATACAGGACCAGTTAAGGGAGAAACCATTGGGGGATATTCTTTTACTACCCTCAAATATGTTCCGTGCAGACACCGAAGTCTTTCTGGACGACCTGTCAATTAAGGACATCGGTGAAGCGCTACGTATCAGCACGCAAAAGGTTGCAATTGATGGAGAATCTTTTTTGGATGCCCTGGTAGAACAGTCAACCAATAAGAACCCATAAAGCCCCTCGTGAAGAGGTTACACCAGACTGAGATATATTCAATAGCAACCGTACCGGCGCAAGGTGCCCCAGGCTTCCAAACATAACAGGATAACGCTTGATGGATGGGAAACCAAAATATCATTTCAGCAAGCTCAAGCTGAACTATACAACTATTGCAAATGAAGCGAAGTTTCCGTTATGCACATCTATCTCTCATCAGATACCTCTGAACAGTAACAGCAAGCCGGGGGAAGGGAGAGCAAAAGCAGGAATCGGATTTGATGAATCTTCAGGATATGCTATAATTAAGCTGACAGACATATCCATTGGTTAAACGTATTTAGTGTAAAGCGATACTGGTTACAGGCTGGGTTTGCATCACAGTTTTATCGAGAAGTATTTAAAGTGCTATTTCACACGAAAGCTGTTGAACAGGACAAATATTTTGGAGTGGTGTTAATGGAAAAAAAACTGATTACTGGACAGTTTAACGATGCTTTTACACCCGTAATGGATGGTGTAACAAATGTGGTTAAAAACTACGCATACTGGCTTGACAAGAAATATGGGGAAAGCTATGTGGCAACTCCGGCTTATCCTGGTTATGTTGACAGAGAAGCGTTTCCGGTGCTTCGGTATTATTCCATTCCTCTGAAGAAAAGAGAGCCCTATCGTATTGGGCTGGAGCTTTTAGACATTAACTTTCGCAGTACCATTAAAAATATCCCATTTGATATTGTTCATGCCCATTGCCCCTTCACCTCTGGTGCGATTGCGCTGCAAATCGCAAGAAGAAAGAATATTCCAATAATTGCCACATTTCATTCTAAATTTTACGATGATTTCAAACAGGTGCTGAAGATAGATGCTTTTGCAAAAATATGCACACGTCTTGTCATCGATTTTTTTAACAAGGTGGATCAGGTATGGACTGTCAGCAAAGGTGCGGCCGAAACACTTCGTGAGTATGGCTTTAAGAGTAAGGTTGAGATTATTCCAAATGGCAGCGATTTTGTTGTCCCGGAGAATATGGACAGGTTGATTGAACAAACCGAAAAAAAGCTGGATATTCGTAAGGATGAGTTGGTTCTTCTTTTTGTGGGCCAGCATATATGGCAAAAGAATATAAAGCTGATTGTAGAGGCCCTGAAAAAAGTTTCTGAGCAAAACATGCCATACAGAATGTTTTTTGTTGGGGACGGATATGCCCAGGAAGACCTGAAAAATTATGTAAATGAATTGGGGCTTACAGAAAGCATTACTTTTCTTGGCAAGATCCTGGACAGGGATTATTTGCGCTCCCTATTTGCCCGGGCCGATTTGTTTTTGTTTCCATCCATTTACGACAACGCACCGATTGTTGTACAGGAAGCCGCAGCAGTAGGCACGCCTTCACTTGTAATTGCAAAAAGCAATGCGGCCGAAGGGATAGTCGATAATGTCAATGGCTTTATGAGTGACAATGATTCCATATCTTATTCCAGGCGAATCATCCAGATTGCAAAGGACAGGGAAGCGCTGGAGAGAGTCGGGGAAAAGGCTAAAACAACAATTCACAGGAACTGGGAGAATATTGTGGATGAAGTTTATGAAAGATATTTGGAGATCATTCAGGATTATAGACAGAAGCATAAGATTTCCTGATGGCTAATCAATTCGTGGTTTTGTCCGCAGCACGGGTATTAGGCAGATTGCAAGAGGGCCATTCGTAAAATGAAAGTTCCCACGCTAACAATGTGAATCATGTTTATCATATTAATCATAAGCCCCCGCCTCTAAACTACCTTATTCACGATAGTGAAAGTGAAGGTGGGGGATGAATGATTTATCAATTCAAAGAATTTTTTTCGTAGATTTGTTTTCTGTTATTGCTTGTTGTCAACAATCAGCTTGATATTTTTTGCTGTGTGTATTAATATGAAATAATTACTGAACATAGGTGTCTGGGAAATAAATCGCTATGGGGATGTTTGATGGATATATTTTTTATTTTTATGGTCGCTGTCGGGCTTGCGATGGATGCCTTTGCCGTTTCGGTTTCCTGTGGGCTTTGTGTTATTGAAAGAAGATTACAAAATGCCCTGAAAGCGGCCCTGTTTTTTGGTTTTTTTCAATGGGGCATGCTTACTCTGGGTTGGCTGGCCGGGTTTACATTCCGTACATTTATCGAACCGGTAGACCATTGGATTGCTTTTGTATTGCTTGCTTTTATCGGTGTAAGGATGTGGAGGGAATCTCTAAGCGACAGTTCCGAACCTTTAGACCTATCCAGTCTTAAGCTGATGCTTACTCTGGCACTGGCAACAAGTATTGATGCTTTTGCGGCTGGAATAAGCATTACTGCCCTTGGGTATCCAATTGTACTTCCTTCAATCATCGTAGGAATCATCACATTTGCTTTATCTTTTGTGGGCGTTCTGCTGGGGTGCTGGATAACGCAATATGCCCACCTTCGCAAATATCTTGACCGGATAGGAGCAACAATCCTGATTGGAATTGGGTTTAAAATTTTACTGGAGCATTTGATATAAATACCTTCATACAATAACACGGGAACATCATTCCATCACAGTAAATTCATTGTTGGTAACTTGAAAGGGAATATCTCCATTTTTTATTCCCTGTGAAATATGTACCGTTTTATCACGGGTGATCATGATCGCTTCAACATGTTCTGTTTTTTCCACCAAATCCATTCCCGCTTCAAGTCCAAGAAGGAAAACAGTTGTTGAGAAGCCATCAGCAAGCAGGGAACTGGGAGAAAGTATAGAGACGGAAGCAAGCTGATTATTTTCCGGATAACCTGTTTTCGGATTCAGAATGTGATGGTATATCTCCTGATTTTCTTCAAAAAAGCGCTCATAAATACCTGATGTTACGACTGACATGTTTCGTACAGAAACGGTTCCCAAATATTCTCCCTGCAGGCCATATGGATTCCGTATTCCTATTTTCCAAGCTGATCCATCTGTTTTGCTTCCGAGGAGGTACAAGTTTCCTCCCAAATTTAGAAGAGCGGACTCCACTTCTTTTTCCTGCAAATAGGAAACCAGCTTGTCTGTAATAAATCCTTTTGCGACAGCTCCGGTGTCCAGCTTCATCCCGTCATCGGATAACATGATCGTATTCCTGGCCTGATTTAGAATAATTTTGCGGTAATCAACTCTTTCCAGTGCCGAAGCAATATCGCCAGCTGAAGGAACATGCGGGTTATCGCCATTTATATCCCACAAGTCAACCAAGGTGCCAATGCTGATATCAAAAAGCCCATCGGATATGGCACTAAAATGAAGGCTTTTCTCGAGCATTTCCATTGTATCTTCCGATACAACAATCTCACGGTGAGGGTTGCTGTTAATCGCTGCGATTTCACTCTCCGGGATGTACCTGCTGTATTTCTGCTCATAATCTTTTATCATACCAAAAATTTCATCCAGCATGTTCTGTGTATCATGATTTCTTCCATATAAGGTGAGCTCCACAATCGTGTCCAGCAGGAACTCTGATCCCTTTACTTCCACTACAGAAGCCTGACATGAGGATAGAATCAGAAACACGGGTAAAAGGGTGAAGATAACTAATTTGCTGGTTTTCATGGGCATGCCTCAATCTCTCAATAATAATTCAATCACATATATTTTAGCGTAACATTCTTTCTCATACAAATGCAAACCTGTCTGCCTACAAGCCAACTGACCGAATGTAAGAGGGCTGAACATGATCTTGTGCGGGATTATTGCAATCCCGGATAACAAATTCCTGTCCCGGAGGGATATCAACTACGGGTAACAATAAAGTTGTACCACATATTCGACAACCTGCCAAGAGTACCATGCGGAAAAAAAACAGACAGGCTGAACCGCCTGTCTGTAGTTCATTGTGCCACGCTTTATGGGTTCTTTCTTTTTACAGTCCAAAAGTCTCCTCCAGCCACTTTAATGCGTCATCTGCTGTCCTGAAATGTTCAGCTATCATTTTGCCTGCCTGCGATTTCTGCTGATGTCGTTTCGCCTGTACCTTGATTGTAGCCATTCCTCCAGCAACGAACGCCATGGCTACACAGCCTGCTGCCTCGCATCTTCTGTGCATTTCTGCGAATAAATCTTGGGTTTCACTATCAAAGATCGGATCCATTTTATCGATCCCCGGAATATATGCCCATTTCCCGCCACCAAAGCTTTTTGCTTTTTCAAGTACATATTCCGTACATTCAATGACAGCTTGCGGGTCTGCCTGACCAATTCCATCGGTCCATACAATTTTGCGCCCTGGCACTTCGTATGTTTTCAGTACCCAGTTTCTTTCTTTATCCATCTCTCTACCTCCGTATATGGGTTATTATTTTAACGGGAAAACGGCTATGCCGTTGTTCCGTTGCTATCTATACCCTTGACCATGTTTGAAAACTTGCTGAAAATATCTGAAATCTCATTCTTTATTTCAATTGTTTTGTCAGCCCCGATGGTGGATGCTTGAGAAATGTTATCGATACTGCTCATCGCACTGTTCACAGCAGTAAATAGTTCTTTTGATGCGATATTGAAATCGGTTACAATATCATTGACAAATTGTGCATCATCGCTATACTTACCGCTTATCTCGAGCATGGACAGATAGTCGTTGTTTACATCGGAGGTCATAAAGCCAAGTAATTTGATAGCGCTTGCAGATAAATCGTTGACAGATTTTTGAACCTGAGCGGTAGTATTCTGAATTTTTGAAACCACTTGCTTTGATTGCTCCGCAAGCTTTCGGATTTCTCCGGCGACAACTGTGAAACCCTTACCGGCTTCGCCGGCTCTTGCCGCCTCAATAGAGGCATTCAAGGATAGAAGGTTAGTCTGAGAAGTGATTTGAATGATAGAATCCGACAATACGGAGATTTGCTCAACCACACGGGAATTTCCGATGGCTTTTCCCAATTCAAGCTCTGTTTCTTCGAAAATTGCTTTTGCCTTTTTCTGTGCGAGGGTCATTTTGTCTTTCAAGGTGTTAGCCCTGTTTCGAATCTCTTCAACAATGCTAACCCCCTTTTTGGCCTTTTCGGTAATAAATTGAACTGAACCAATCATATCAAGGGCTGAAGCGGCTATGTCTTCAGATGTGTCTGCAGTTTCCCGCATGATCTCCACCAATTTTTCAGAAGATTTATCTACATCTTTAAGGCCAGCCGTAAGTTCTTGTAGATTGGTTGCAATAATAGAATCGAG
>JAAYKJ010000151.1 GCA_012522505.1 Clostridiaceae bacterium | reverse complement strand
TTTGGGTGCTATTGCAGTTCTGTTTTTCTCTGCCTCTGCAGATTTGTAGTATTCAATAGTCTTGCCAACAGCCTCTTTTTGCTCTGGGCGCATGCGGAAATCACGCGTGCGGCTTTCAATATTTTCTACTCTATCACGTACGGCAATATAGGTTGCTTTTAATTCTTCTAGGGTGATTTTAAACCATTCGCCACCAACATTTTGTAAGCCGCGCCGTTTCAAAGCGCGGTGAATATCACGGTCAGTAAACGTTTCGCCGTCAGAATGTATGGCTGTATTTTGACAAACTATGCGGTAAGGTTTTTTACCATCTGGCCGTTTAGTTGGATATTGCTAGGCAACACGCTGGTCTACATTCACTGTGGTGTAGCCGATTTTGAGAAGCCCTTTATATTCAGGGTTAAGGTCTTCATAGGCATAGACCATTGGTGCTGCCTCAGGGCGAAGCGGGAAAAACTCCATCTTAGTCATTGTCGTTAACACCATTTGATGCAATTCTGGAATCAATAAAGCTCCATTCTTCATCGGTAATATCCCACTTCTCCCGGAGTAGTTCATCTGTATATTCACCTTCATACTTAACCAAACCCGGCACAAAGCAAAAGTTCTTCTTAGTGACGTCTTGCGAAACTACGGTTTGTAATATTAAGAATCTAACAATTTTTGTAAATAGATAGGATTTATACGATATTACCTCTTCTTTGGAATCAAAAGCTCCTGCGACAAGCCAGGATTCTGTGGAACACTCACCAGGTTTCGATATCCTGACATTTCCATCATAATAGAATCCCACAGGTTTCGAGAAGTCCGTTTGTCCTGCTATGGGAGCTTTAGGGATTAATAACTTCCATTTCCGCAGTATATTCTTTGGGTCAGAAATATCGCGTTGGTTTGCATACTTCAAACCAATCTTTTGTATATACCAGCAAGGGATTCCTGTGTCTTTAGGTTCATAGTTTGTTGGTAAACCAAAGGGTTTTCTTGAAGATACTACTTCGCTCAAAAATGTATCATGTTTACTTATGATTTTCCGCACAATTTGAGCAGCTTGGCTATGGCGAATGAAAACGTCAAATTCATTAAGTGATCTTTCCGATGTTATTGGTCTACCATCATAATAATTTGTTACTTCACAAGTACCCCGAGAATCGCGATTCCAAAGAAAATAGCAAATGCCTCCAGCAATATCTACTCCATTGAAAACGTCAGCACTGTTTTCATAATCGACAAGTTTTCGAATTCTTGTATCATTAAGCATTTCAAAGCGAAAATCGTCCAAACCCTTTCCTCCCGCATACCACCGAGCAGGGATTATCATGCAAAGAAAACGAGGTTGGAGCTTTATTGCTTGTCTAACGAAATGATGATATATGGGTTTTGCACTCATGCCATAGCCGCTATCGCTTAATTGATACGGCGGATTTCCAATAATTACATCAAACTTCATATTAAAAATTGCCTCCGGTTTGTTGGTGTGTATGAATTCATAAGCGTGGCTTTCCAGTGCCTCGTCACGGTCATATTCTGATTTACTTGCAC
>JAAYKJ010000150.1 GCA_012522505.1 Clostridiaceae bacterium | reverse complement strand
TATCATTTTCTCGCATAGGGCTTTTTGCCTTGAGATTTCCTCATCGATCAAACTTTCTCCATCCAGCGTGTCGAGGGGCTCATCCATACTGCAAACCAACGTAACGGTTTTTTCCTCACCTGGTATAAGGTTGATTTCAAAGTAGCCCGGAATATAATGATCCTCGGTGCCATTAAGACCTCTTTCATGTTCATAGGGATAGTCCATGTTGTAGAAAAAGCATGAAGGCTTTAGAATCGTATCTCCTTCCGAACAGCCCAGAATAATCCTTCTGTTATCGTCGTATGGCGTAATTTCCATGGTTCTGCCACTTAATTCCGTCGTAAATGTCATATATGGATGGCTCGAAAGATAATGGTAATTCCTGAAATTGACAAGGGGAGTCAGCCGGAAAACAGCTTTCTTTCCGGGTTGGTTTTTTATTTTATAAACAATGGCAACCTGATTCTTTCCATAACGCATGCTGATCCTTTTCGTGATGGTCATGGATCCGATACGATAATGAAATTCAGGAATGTACTCATAATAAAAGGCTTCAAGATAGTGTTCACCATGAGCCTCGAAATTAGGAGTTCTAAAGGTATGCAAATAATGCTCCTCCTCGATGGTACACTCCCGCTCCATGATGTTTTCAGTTGTTTCAGGATGGTTTGCCATATTGGCTGCACTGGTTATTTCTTGCAGCGGATTGAAGTTGCCTTTCGTTTTCAATGCTACTGTTTTTTTCGCCTCAGAACCAGCGGTGATTTTTTCCGTAATTTCTTCAGACAGTTGTATATATTCACTGATCCCGGAAAGAACCAGGTACCGCTCAACAGGGGGCTCCAGGGAAGCGACCAGAAGTCCGTGGTAACGTCGCGCGTTCATCCCGATGATGGTACCGCTGGAAAATCCACCGATACCGTTTGTTAACAACCATTCCCTTTGAATTCCCTGTTCCTGAGACTTCCAATATGATTTTCCAAAAAACATAGCTATCCTTCCCTGCCCTTTTTAACGCAATTGCATACTTCAGCTACGGCATTCATCAGCTTGATAGGATCATGACGAACATATCCCTGGTTGATTTGCAGCAGATCCCGTTCAATAATTTTGATTCCAAGCTTTTTAATTTTACCGGCGTCCAATCTGACCATGGAAGCTCCATCTCTCTGATACCGTTTATATATCTCGTCCGGAACACTTTGGGTATTCACAATACAATAATCAATAAACCCTTGTGTACCAGCATGCTGATATATGGCGCGGATATGGTCATATACACTGTATCCTTCGGTCTCTCCGGGCTGTGTCATTACATTTGCCACATAGATTTTTACAGCAGAAGATTTCACAATCCGCTCAGCCACATGATCCACAAGAAGGTTCGGAATGATGCTTGTATATAAGCTTCCTGGTCCAAGTATGATTACCGAAGCATTATCGATCGCACAAAGAGCACTTTCCAATGGTTTTACGTTATTCTTGTCCAAATACACTCTTTTTATACGTCCGGGATGAAATGTGTTATGCGTTCCAATACGGGACTCCCCCTGAATGGTTTTCCCATCTTCCAGTTCTGCGATCAGGTTAATATCTTCCGAAGTTACCGGAAGAACCGTTCCTGTCACTGCCAGAACCTGGCTCATGTTCCGTACTGCTGTTTCAAAATCATCACTGATGCCGGTCATCGCCGCCAGAAAAAGGTTCCCAAATGATTGCCCCTTCAAATCTCCTTCTTGAAAGCGGTACTGTAGCAGCTTCTCCATCTGTGGTTCGGTATCTGCCAATGCCAAAACGCAGTTCCGGATGTCACCGGGGGGCAGCATGCCAAGATTTCTTCGTAGTACTCCTGAACCGCCGCCATCATCAGCCACCGTAATTATGGCACTGATGTTTGCGGTGAATTGCTTCAACCCACGAAGCAGGGTCGAAATACCTGTTCCACCGCCAATAACGGCAATCTGCGGCCCTTCCTTCAGTTGGGTTCGACGATAAATTTTTTTGCCGATATCCAGCATGTTGGTTGTTAATGGCATATGTCCGTTTTTCGTCAAGGCAAGCAGTGCAAGAATGATTCTTCGAAAGCAGATAAAGCATAATGCCACACCGGCACTGAAGAAAACCAATGCCAGAATGAATTGTACCGTTCCGATCTCCGACCCGTATACGAATATAACAATACCCGCCAGAAGTAGCAAAAAACCGACAATCCCGCTTGTAAGCCACTTCCTGTACTTATATGTAGCAGAAAGCAATTCAAGAGGTTTCATTTTTTAATCTCCTGTTGTCTTTTTCAATATCTCTATGTTCCAGGATTATACTGCTGTTTTTAGCCTTTAGCAGTTCAAATAGCCGGTTGGCAATCGTAACAGAACGGTGTTTCCCACCCGTACAGCCAATTCCGATAACCAGTTGATTCTTTCCTTCCTTAATATAGTTTGGAATCAAAAAGTCAAGCATGTCCGCCAGTTTCGATAAAAAAATACGACTTTCATGGAAACTCATGACATAATCACTTACTTCTTTATCCATCCCGGTAAGCAGTTTCAAATCGTCGATATAAAAAGGGTTTGGTATGAACCTTACGTCGAAAACAAGGTCACAGTCTATCGGAACACCATACTTGAAGCCAAAGGAGGTTACGCTGATAATCAACCCTGAAAACGGCTTCCCCTCTACAAAAAGATTGATGATTTCCTGCTTCAGCTGTCTTGGCGTCAAGTTTGACGTATCAATCACATAGTTCGATTTTTCCTTGACCGCCTGGAGTTTGCGCCGTTCTTCCTGAATGCCATCCGAAATGCGTCCTTCTGGCGATAGCGGATGCATTCTGCGAGTTTCCTTGAATCTTTGTATCAGCACGTTATCACTGGCTTCCAGGAAGAGTATCTTGTATGAAATTCCATAAGCCGCAAGAGATTCAAGTGCGGGAAACAATTCAAGAAACATTGTTCCACCACGGATATCCATAATCAATGCAATTTTTTCCATCTTGTTTTGTCCAAGACAGATCTCTGCAAACTTTGGTATCAGTGAGGGAGGCAGGTTATCCACACAAAAAAAACCGATATCTTCAAAGTACTTTACACATAAACTCTTTCCTGCTCCTGACATGCCTGTAATGATAAGAAACTGCACAATTTCATCCTCCCAGTATTTTTACTTCCTCTTCCAGCATCACTCCAGAATTTTGGAAAACCCTGTCCTTGACATATTGAATCAATGCTATGATATCCGAGGCTGTGGCGTCCCCTGTGTTCACAATAAAACCGCAATGCTTGTCGGAAACCTGCGCACCGCCAATCCTCCAGCCCTGCAGACCAGCGTCCTGGATTAGCTTTCCTGCATAATATCCTTCTGGTCTTTTAAACACACTCCCTGCACTGGGAAGGTTTAAAGGCTGTTTTTCCCTGCGCCGGGCGTTAAGGGCTTGCATCTTTTCTCTGATGCTATCCGGTTCTCCCTTTGCAAGGCTCATTTTAATTTCCAAGACAATTAAATCCTTTTCCTGAAACCGGCTTTTTCGATAGCCAAACGCATGCTCATTGCCACAGAGGGTTACAATATCGCCAGCATCATTAAGGCTCATGGTTTCGACAACCACATCCTTCATTTCTCCACCATAGGCTCCTGCATTCATCGCAACGGCTCCACCTGTTGTTCCGGGAATTCCTGATGCGAACTCAAGGCCTGTCAATGCATTTTTCCATGCTGCATGGGATACTGCGGCAAGGCTTGCACCAGCTTGAGCAATGATTATATGATCATTTACCAATATTTTAGAGAAGTTATCGGCAAGCTTGAGAATAACGCCCGAATAACCCTTGTCCGAAACGATAAGATTTGTACCGTTGCCAATGATGACATTCGGAACATGGGCCACATTTAACACTTTTTTAACACCAGCTACTTCCTGGATACTGGACGGCAAAACCAGCATCGCAGCCTCCCCGCCCACACGGAAAGATGTATGCTCCTTCATTGGTACACGAGTTAAGATCTGATTTGGATTAAGTATATTTTTTAACTGTTCATGAATTTGCTCCATTTTTACATACCCTATAAATACACCTGTCTGTAGTTGCGCTCTGCAACATCCCGGTTTCAATTCACTTTATTGCCTACCATGTTTATTATATTGGAATTTGTTCTCAGGTTATACCGGCAAGGGGAAATTTCCCTAAACGGTTGTGATCAGGTTTTAAGGTTATAAGGGATATGCTTCCTGTTTTGCTAGAGAAGGTTTTCATCCTTTTCGATTCCGTTCAGGGAATTTCTTTCTATTTCGCGCATAACTCTCTGGTTCAGCACTTTTGCAGCGTTATATCCCATCTTCCTCTGACGGTGATTCATTGCAGCCACCTCAATAATGATGGCCAGGTTTCTCCCTGGTCTGACAGGAATGGTCAGCGATGGGATCTTAAGCCCTAGAATCTCTGTGAATTCGTCATTGATTCCAAGCCTGTCATATTGTTTCTTAGTATCCCATAGCTCCATATGAATTATTAGGTTGATCCCTTCCGTCATCTTAACTGAACCAACCCCATACAGGTTTTTTACATCCAGAATTCCAACTCCGCGGATTTCTATAAAATGACGGATAATGTCCGGTGAACTGCCTACCAGTGTTTTATTGGAAACTTTTCTGATCTCAACCACATCATCAGCAACCAGCCTGTGCCCGCGCTTTACAAGCTCAAGCGCTGTCTCGCTTTTACCGACACCACTCTCACCCAGCATTAGAATGCCTTCACCGTATACTTCTACCAAAACACCATGTTTTGTACATCTCTGAGCCAACTCTACATTCAGATAATAGATCAGATAACTTGCAAAGCGTGAGGTTTCCTCCTGCGTTCTAAGTAAAGGCCTGCCACATCCGGTTGCTATCTCCAGCATTTCCGGGAAAGGCTCCATTCCCCTGGCCAATATCACACAAGGGGTTTCTTTGTTGAAAAAAGTATACAGGCTGGTATACCTGTCTTCATAAGAAAGGTTTTTTAAGTAGGCCATTTCCACGCTTCCTATCAACTGAATGCGCTCTGACCCAAAGTATTCAAAGAAACCGGCCAGTTGCAGGCCCGGGCGATTTATATCTGTGCTTTTAACTTCAATTTCATGTGAACCCGGTACATGATTCAACTCTTCAAGCCCAAACTCACTGATAATCTTTCCAAGGGATACACCATAAATAGAATTTGCCATGTTCCTGCCCCCTTTGCTCGTGACTTCTGTTGGCAACACGATCTGATCAACCCATACCGATACGAAAACCCACTACTCTACTCTATGGCATCCAGTTTCAATAATTTCACCAAAGCCTCTGTCATACCATCCTTTTCACAGACAGTACGGTGCACTATGTCCTTTCGCTCCAAACCCTTTAACGCCTCCGGAATATTCCACCCTGTATACTCTGACAACATCGGAAGGAGTTCGAATTCAGTTTTCCCGCCGGCTTTGCCATCTAAGAGTGCTTTGGCAACACTGGCATTAAACTTGAACGGGCTTGCGGTGGAAACGATCACCGTTTGCGATAAATCTCCTGTTTTGATGACATACTTATCATAAACATCCATCGCAACGGCAGTATGGGGATCCATGACATACCCACAATCCTCGTATACGCTATGGATACTGGCCAGCGTTTCTTTATCGTCTGAATAACCACCCCAGAAAACTTCTTGAATTAGTGCTCGTGTTTTGTTATCAACGTGATAGCTGCCCTTTTTCGCCAGTTCCTTCATCCAGTTATGAACCATATCTGCATTCTTTCCGCTCAATTCATAAAGCAAACGTTCAAGATTACTGGATATCAGAATATCCATGGATGGGGAAATGGTTTTGTAAAAATCTCGCTTTTTGTCATAAACTCCCCCGATGATGAAATCGGTGAGCACATTATTACTGTTGGATGCGCATATCAACCGGTTTACCGGAAGCCCCATGTCTTTGGCATACCATGCTGCGAGGATGTTGCCAAAATTTCCGGTAGGCACCACAAAATTAATCTTTTCACCAGGTTGTATGCTGCCTTCTTTTATCAATTCAGCATAGGCTGAAAAATAGTAGACGATTTGCGGAACCAGCCTTCCCCAGTTTATTGAATTTGCGGAGGAAAATTTCAACCCTTTCTGCTGCAGAGCTTTTCGAATGGATGCATCTGTGAAGATTTTCTTAACCCCGTTTTGCGTATCATCAAAGTTTCCGTTCACGGCAATCACATTCGTGTTCTTTCCTTTTTGTGTTACCATCTGCAGCTTCTGAATATCACTGACACCACCATTGGGATAGTAGACAATGATCCGCGTACCATCAACATCCGCAAAACCCTCCAGCGCAGCTTTACCCGTATCCCCAGAGGTTGCGACAAGAATAACGATTTCATCCTGTTCGCCCGTTTTTTGAATGGCCTTTACCAAAAAGTGAGGCAGAATCTGCAACGCCATATCCTTAAAGGCACAGGTTGGTCCATGCCAGAGCTCAAGCATGTGAAGCTTTTCATGAACCCTGACTACCGGCGCAACGTCCTTGTTTGAAAATTGTTCATCATAAGCACTGTTGATGCAGTCTAATAGCTCCTCCGGCTTGTAATCGGTTAAAAACAAGGATAGAATTTTCATTGCTCTTTCCTGGTAAGTATTACCGGTCAAGCCTTTGATGAAGTCAATGTCAACCGTAACCTTGTCCATAGGTACAAATAGACCGCCGTCGGGAGCAATTCCTGTTTTTATGGCTTCTGCGGCAGAAATCCCCTTCAGGCCGCCTCTGGTGCTTTCATATCTCATATGTAACCTTCTTTCCATACAAAATGTGAAATCTCTACATCATTTTCAGCACAGACCCTTAAGCGTATTGGGTACATTTTTGGCTTGGCCGTGCATGGGAGAAATCTCACCGGAATACGCTGTTGTACCATCCTGATTATCCTAATGATAATATAATTCATATAAAAGATCAAAGTATATTTCAACCTTTTCCTGAGCATACAACGCGTCCATGCACCAGGTCAGGCTGTCCAGGCGTCTGTGTTACACCTTCCGGCTCAGACAAATCCCCAAATAATCATTTCCTCGTGCAGATCTAGGCTAAGCCAATCATAAACAAAGCAGCAGCAAAGGGATAATGGTGATATATTACAGCAGGGTTACGAATAAACTCATTTATTCACGGTTTGTTCATAACTTTAATCTTCTCTTAATAGTAATGTTTTTTTTATTATGCTATACTATATTTGTAACAACATTCATTAACTTTTTTTCATTTTGTTCCTCCTTTTAATAATAGATGTTGTTTTATATGAAATGAGATTAGATGAGATTGAAAAGCACATACTAAAAAATGTTATCATTGTATAAGTACATATAACTATGTGCTTTTTTTCTTCCCTTTATTAACATATCTCGTATTGATTCTCTTAGGAACTTCTCTCATGAAGGGCATGAAACATTTTCACAATCGTGACAGGTTTAACAATGCACGGTATCATTCCCCTACTCCCACGAATACACAGAGGGGGAATAAGAAGGCATGGTACACATGTGGATTGTTCTGTTGCATTACATAAGAGATATTTCTTTTTTACTTCTCTAGCTGAATTAATAAAATGGTCGGTCTTTCAAAGATGACGGTGCCAAGGCTGAGAAGCTTATCGGCTTTAAGATCCGGGTACTGTTTATACTCCAGATTTCCGATAACAATATATTCTACGCTGTATTTTCTTAGTAAATCAACCGTCTGATTCAAATCCTCTGACTCATAAATCATCTGCACATCGTCAACTCTACCCTGTACCAGCGTGTTATCATCCCTCCACAGCCACTCATGTGTAAACCAACCCTGAACCGTAGGAAGACCCGTTGCCATCGAGATCCTTCCCTGCATTGTGTAGCTGTCTCCGTTGGCTTCCAAGATGTTGGGCTGTCCTTCAATATTCTCTCTCATCCACTCTACCAGGGCATAATCATCGGGATAATCATTTTTCAAGAATGCCAGCCCATCCAGCCCTTCGTAATGTACAGGATCCATCTTCTTGTACCAGCTGGAAATTGCATAAAACGGGTATATCATCGGCAGGATCAACATGATGAGGGTCAAGACTCTTGCGGTCATGATCTTCCAGTTCTTTTCCCGGAATTGTCTGATCCGGATAAAGATGTATCCCGACGCCAGGCCAAACATGATAAAGGCCTGATATGTAAGCTTGAACATGGTATTTGCCCTTGCATATTCTTCGGAATAGATGTCCTTAACATAGACCAGCTCTGGAATAAGAACCAAACCCATGGCTGATATACAGAGTATAACCGCAAAAACATCTTCAACGCTGTTATTCTCGATCACTTGCCTGATTCTCGCAATAAGCGTTAGCTCTTCACGGATTTTCTCCCGTACTTTTCCTCTGGCCCGCTTCCATCGAATATTCTGCTCAGCAAATAAAATGAAAGCAAAGAAGATAGCAACCATCACCAGCTGATATCCCCATAACACCAATAGTTGATACAGGAAGGAATGGTTTCTCGCTAAACGTACTTCGGTCGCTATTGTGTCAAAGGTAAAATTGAATGGCAAAGCAAAGAACATTGCAAGAATCAGCACGGTCATAAAACGGATGGCCGTCATGCCCAGCATTTTAATGGTGAACCCATAATGCCGGATTCCGGCACACAGCAGGGTGAACAGTGTTACTGTGAGGTAGATGGGAAAATCCCAAAAGTTTGACATCTGAAATATTCCGATCAAAAACCCCGGCAGCAGTAGTTCTGGTACGAAGATCTCATCGGTCAAGCTGCGGGGCTGCCAAACACCATCCGCTCTTTTCTGCAGTTTTCTGAAAAGTGCAAGCAATACCCCTAAAAGGCATAAAACAAGGATCATATTGATCACATGTGCATGCAAGTCGGAAACGACAAAGGAATATACCGGAAACTCGTGGATGGTTTTGTCCTTTGTTTCCGGGTTGTACCCAATATATCGTGTTGCATCTGGAAACCAGTATGATTTTCCTTCGCTCGTAACCTTGTTGAGTACTCCATAAATAAATGAATGAAGGTTCCCGCCCAAAGAGACCAGCACAGCTGCGATCAGGCCCCCAATCATGACCGGAGCGTTGCTTTTCAGCCCCTTCAGCATGTTTGATACGAGGGCAAAGCAAAGTGCCACACTGAAGGCAAAGAGGGTTGCCATCATCAGGTTATATGCAATCTCGGTTTTTATACCGCTTAACCTTGTGATAAAGGCAGACAGATATTGTCCAAAATAATAGTAATTTATGGGCTCGCCTGCAAACCACATGTCTTTTGGAGGAACAAAGCCCGATCGAAGAATGCTGTTGACAAAACCGTAGTCCATAAACTTTTCAAGCCCTTCAATTCTGGCATTAAAACCCCTAAGATAGGTCCAGAAGCTTAAAGAAAACAGGAATATACACTCCCCGATCAGAACCCATTGCAGGATATCCTCATCCATAAGGTCTGATAAGGTTTGTTTGGATTTCTTAAAAAATATAAAACAGGCTAGTGCACCACAGCCAAACACAACTGCCCAGCATGACAGGGCTTCTATTTTTATCAGCTTAAAAAAGGACAATAACCACATGGCATAAGCAGTTATGGCAAGGCCGATTGTCTTTGAGAACAGATAGCCTTTATCTGTAAATGTTGAGAAAACACGAACCGACATCGGAAGAAACATAAGTCCAATCACCAATAGGACAGCCCACCAGATAAGGACATAAATAAATTCATTCTTTAAAACATTCGCCCAATAAAGCGCAGTTAGTACCAAAGTCAAAGCCGGTATCCACTTTTTCATATACAGCCTCCTGAACTTTCTTGTCTTTGGTTTATTTACGGATAAACAAAATTTTCCGTTTGTTCCAGCAAAGACATTATATCAATATCAAAAAAAAACCTCAAGCGTAATACGATGCAGTCATAAAATGTCATCAATGATTGCACTGTGCAATTTCTACTGGTATAATTATTTAGAAATTGATGAAAAACTTTCCTAAAATATGGAGGAAAATGCAATGATGGCTGTTTTATTTCTTATTGCGTCGTTTCTTGTTGGAGCGGTACTGATTCTGACGCTAAAACCGGCCTGGGAAAACAGATTACATTTTTTCCTTTGTGACAAGCATACATTTAACCCTGGTTTCTTATTTTTTCCTGCCAGCTACCTTATCGGTACACTCGTTCTCTCTTGGATCACTTATATTCTGGCCGTTGCATTTCAAAGTACCGAAAAACCATTGCTCTTTAGCAATTTGGCATCTTTTCTTCTAACCATCGCATTTGTTGCATTTGCTGTGTTAATGAACCGACTAAAAATTATAGGTTGGCTTAATGAAGTAAAAAAACATGGCTCACCCACTCGCTTCTCTTCCAGTGAATGGCTTGTCCTCATCGGCTC
This sequence comes from Clostridiaceae bacterium, assembly GCA_012522505.1. GTDB lineage: Bacteria > Bacillota > Clostridia > DSM-8532 > DSM-8532 > JAAYJG01. The sequence continues at coordinate 4,409 of JAAYKJ010000150.1, read as the reverse complement.
TGCAGTGTTTTGTAGTATTTTCATCTTTCGTTCGTTGTATATGGACGGTGAACTCCTTCATGCCGGGTTTTCGGCTTTCAGTGATTTTGGTGCACACCTTCCCGTTGTTCGCTCTTTTTCTTACGGAAACAATTTCCCAGCTCTATACCCACATTTTCCTGACGGTGCGATGCGCTACCACTTTATGTTTTACTTTATGGCGGGCAATCTGGAATATCTGGGGTTCAATCTTTCCTGGGCACTGAACCTACCCAGTATTCTATCCCTTGTTTCATTCAGCATGCTCTTATACGGACTTGCAGTGGGTATTACCAAAAAACCCCTTGCTGGCTTGTTCACCTGCCTTTTGTTTGCCTTTCGCAGTTCCTTTGCTTTTTTCACCTATTCAAAGGACTTTTCCAGCCTCAACAGTTTCATGAAGGGTATAGCCAATAACCTGAATGCAGATGGATCGAGCCGTGAACATATCGGCAATACGGTTAATGAGAGCTGGGGGCTTTGGACTCAAAAGGTTTATATGAATCAGCGCCATCTCGCCTTCGCTTTTGGCTTGTTTATTCTCGTCCTTTTCCTGGTGCTGCCTTTGTTCATCGAAACAATAGAAAGATTGAAAACATCCATGAAAGCGAATGCAAACACAAGTGATACGCTTAAAAAGTATTTCAAAAACTTATTTTTTGTTCGGGATGCTTGGCTGCCCCGCTCTTTCTTGCCATGTGTTCTGGCGGGGCTGATTCTAGGTCTTATGGCATTCTGGAATGGAGCGGTGGTAATAGCCGGAATATCTGTGTTGTTCATTATGGCCATCCTGTCGTGTCACAAGCTGGAATACCTTATAACCGCCATCCTCACCTTCCTTCTGTCCGTGTTGCAGTCTAGAATTTTTATTGGCAGTGGCACTGGTGCTGTTTCCATTAAGTATGAGCCCGGTTTTTTGGCTCAATCCGATAAACTGACAGATATTCTTGCCTATTATGTGGAGTTGTTAGGAATTCTACCTTTTGTAGTGCTTGCAGTATTTTTGGTCTTTATCCCGGGAAAGAAGAAATGGCTAAGCTATTCAGCTGCAATTCTTTTTACGCTCCTGCTCGTGCGGTTTATTCCGTCTATCGGCCTGGTGCCGGTTATCCTCATCACATCCCTGTGCGCACTTCTTTTTCTGTTTATTATTCGTAGCCAAAAGCATCCGTTACAGCCTTCATCCCCATGGCTGATACCTGTTTTTTTGGGGCCAATCCTTTTAGCCTCAACCCTCCAGCTAACTCCGGACATTACTGTGAACCACAAATACATTATTCTGGCAGTAGCTTTACTAAATATACCCGTTTCCGACCTACTGACCGCTCTCTTCCAAAGCAATAAAAAAACAACCCGTCTTATCAGCCTCGGATTAATCATGTTTCTGATATGTACCGGTATTGTGGATTTAATCACGCTTTACAACCTTGACAAAAACAGTGTTATCTACAACCAGCAGGACCCTGTGCAGCTTTGGGTACATAATGAAACAAATCCAGACGATATTTTCCTTACACACTACATGACCCACTATGGAGCGCCGATGTCCATAATGCTGGCCGGTCGAAGTGTATATTCCGGTTATCCCTATTTTACGGTGACTGCAGGCTATGATGTTGCCCACCGTGAAAACATCATGAAAACCATTTATGGCATTGGTTACCCTGATGAATTACGCACACAGGCAATTGCAGAAGGCATCGATTATATCGTCATTGAAGATCAAAATAGGAGTGCCGGTGAATATACTTTAAATGAAGCAGTATTTTATAATACCTTTCCCGTCGCTTACGAAGATACGGAAAGGAATATTGTGATATTCCGGGTGCAATAGTTATGTCAAGAGTTTTGAAGTTCCTCGGAAAATCAGATATACTGGATCGTGAAGATATACGATTACATCTGGTCAGCATTTGGAAATCATATATGTTTTTAGGGTCAGAAAAATCCGTTGCAGATGGAATCCATATCACTGTATAGCCCAAAAAACATTTCGCTATATTCCGGAATGCAAAAATGAAATCAGTATTTATTTCTGAAAGGAAGTTTGTTTGTATGAGAATAGCGATCATAGGAGCAGGAGCAACCGGCCTGACAGCAGCATGGAAGCTTTCTGAAAAGAAACATTCAGTAACGGTTTATGAAAAAAGCGATCAGCTTGGCGGCTTGGCAGCAGCAATTCCAATCGGTAATGATCGGCTGGATATATATTATCATCACATATTCACAAATGACACATATTTTGTTGATACGGTTAAGGAGCTTGGTCTGGAGCCTGAGCTGAAGTGGTATGAACCATCCAATGTCATCTATATCCATAAAAAAATATACCCCTTCACTTCACCGATGGATCTATTGATGTTCAAGCCGCTTTCCTTTATCAGCCGCATTCGCATGGGCCTTATGGTTCTTCAGGCACGGTTTGTAAAAGATCATCTGGCCATTGAAAATACGACCGCCCGGGAATGGATTATCAAGCGTGGTGGTAAGGAATGTTACGATCTGATATGGGAACCGCTTCTGCATTCAAAATTTGATGTTGATACCGAGAATATTGCCGCAACATGGATCTGGAACAAATTCAAGCTGCGTGGTTCCAGCCGTGGAAAAAACATCAGCAAAGAACTGCTGGGTTATCTGGACGGAGGCTTTATTAAGCTATATGAAAAAATGGCTGATAAAATCCGTGAAAACGGCGGTGAAATTCGCTTGAATCATCCTGTTCAGGAAATAATGAAAGACATCGATATTTTTCGCATCAAGGCCAATGGCAAAACCGAACAATACGACAGGGTCATTTTCACCGCATCTCCAGAAAAACTATCCCATGTCATCAAGGGAATGGGTAAAACCTATCTGGATATGTTGCGTAAAATCGTGTATAAAGCCAATATCTGTATGATCCTTGAGTTGAAGGAAAGCCTTTCGCCCTACTATTGGATGACCATAGCCGATAAGGACCTTCCCTTTGTTTTGGTCATCGAACAGACCAATTTGATCAAAGACCACAAATATGGCTCCCATATCGTTTATCTGTCACGATACTTGGACCCTGCAAACGAGCTTTTTCAAAAAGATGATGATACCATTAAGGATTTGTTTACTGATGGTCTGAAAAAAATATTTCCCGATTTCAGCGTGGACTGGATTATCCGGGCTCATGTGAATCGAGCAATGGATGCCCAACCGGTAGTCAGAACAGGATATTCAAAACTGATACCGGATGCCCAAACCCCCATGAAAGGCTTGTATCTAACTTCTATGTCACAAATATATCCGGAAGATCGTGGGCAGAACTATGCCATCCGTTCCGGACTTGAAGCAGCCAACATGCTGAAATGAAACAGGAGGCTCTGTGAAACTCACATAATTCCTTTGCGCTTAAACAATCAGTGGCGAAAGTGGTGTTCATCTCTTTAGGTATGATAACGTTATAGCAAGTTCAAATGCCACTTTACAGGTAGTATACTTGCTTGCGAATTTACTGGTGTTGGTATAGAATAATTGCAACAGATTGAAATCGTGCATTCTTGTATGTTTCGAACGAACGGCAATAAAAAATGAAATCAGCGAGCGAGATGGAAGCTTCGTTCTTTTATTAAATAACCATGAAAGGAAGCAGTAAAGATGGATATTATATGCTCGGTAGTAGTGCCCATGTATAACGAGGAGGCTGTTTTGGATGAAACCTATCGTCGATTGACCGAGGTTATGGAAAACAGCGGGTATGGTTATGAAATTGTGTTTGTGAATGATGGTAGCAGGGACAAAACATTCTCAATGCTCAATGAGATTTGCGATAAAGATAACCGTGTTAAGCTTTTGGATTTCTCAAGAAATTTCGGGCATCAAATTGCCATAACCGCAGGAATGGATCATTCCGTCGGTCGCTGTGTTGTTGTAATTGATGGAGATCTGCAGGATCCACCTGAAGTAATACCAGTGATGATTCAAAAATGGCAGGAAGGCTATGATGTCGTTTACGGCAAGAGAATCTCCCGGAAAGGTGAAAGTGCCTTTAAAAAACTGACTGCTGCGATGTTCTATCGTTTTCTGCGGAGTATGACCGAGGTCAATATTCCGGTGGATACCGGTGATTTTCGTCTGATCGACAGGAAGGTGTGTGATGCCCTGAAGCACGTCAAGGAAAAAAACCGCTATGTGCGTGGGCTGATCAGCTGGCTTGGTTTTAAGCAGACCGCTGTCGAGTTTGAGCGTGAAGAGCGATTCGCCGGAGAAACGAAGTATCCATTAAAAAAAATGTTGAAGCTTGCGCTTGACGGCATAACTACTTTCTCCTACAAACCCTTGAAGCTTGCTTCTTATGTGGGTATGATCATTTCCGTCGGAAGCTTTCTGTATTTGATCTATGTCCTGATCCAGAGAATCTT